>CANKEA010000010.1 GCA_947480815.1 Caulobacterales bacterium
CCGATCCCGGCCTGCTGGCCAAGGGTAACAAGGCCATCCTCGACGCCGCTGCTGGCGCGGCGCAGGACATTATCCCGCTGCGCAGTTGGGTCCGCCACCTCTCCGGCGCGCAACAACACGACAAGCTTGTCGCTGACGCAATCGAAGCCGGCGGCGTCCGTCGCGGCTACCTCAAGGGCGTTGGCGAAGCCAAAGACTGCGGCACAACAATCCAAAAAGCGCCGAACCCGCCGCCCTTTTGAGACCTAGACGCGCACCCGCTGTCGCGCCTTGAAATCACGCCTAAACGCATCCAGACGTCCCTCGGCGATCGCCGCCCGCAGCTCGGCCATCAACGCCTGGAAGAACGCCAGGTTGTGCCAGCTCAGCAGCACCTGCCCCAGAATCTCCTGGCTCTTCACCAGATGGTGCAGATAGGCCCGGCTATAGGCCCGGCTGGCCGGGCAAGCGATAGACGCGTCCAGCGGCTGGTCATCATCGGCAAACGGCGCATTTTTCAGGTTCACCGGCCCATCCCAGGTCCAGGCCTGCCCATGCCGGCCACTGCGGGTTGGCAGCACGCAGTCAAACATATCCACCCCACGCGCCACCGCCTCGACGATGTCGATCGGCTTACCTACCCCCATCAGGTAGCGTGGACGGTCAACCGGCAGCATGCCCGGCGCATAGTCCAGCACCTCGCACATCGCCTCATGCCCCTCGCCTACCGCCAGCCCGCCGATAGCGTAGCCGTCAAATCCGATTTCGGTCAGGCGATCAGCGCTTTCCTTGCGTTGATCCTGGAACGTCGATCCCTGCTGGATACCAAACAGCGCCTGGCTGTCCCGCGTCCCGAACGCAGTCTTGCAGCGCTGCGCCCAGCGCGCCGACAACAGCATGGCCTCGCGCGCCCTTTCCGGTTCCGCCGGCCAGGAAACACATTCATCCAGCTGCATCACGATATCGCTGCCCAGCAGGTCGGCCTGGATCGCAATACTGCGCTCAGGACTCAGCACATGCCGCGAGCCGTCGATATGGCTTGCGAAGGTTACCGCCTCCTCGGTCACCTTGCTGATGTTCGACAGGCTCATCACCTGAAAGCCACCGCTGTCGGTCAGGATAGGCTTCTCCCAGCCCATGAATTTGTGCAGCCCACCCAGCCGCTGCACGCGCTCGGCCGCGGGGCGCAGCATAAGGTGATAGGTATTGCCCAGGATGATGTCCGCGCCAGTCGCGGCGACCTGGTCGGTGGTCAGGGCCTTTACCGTCGCCGCCGTACACACCGGCATGAATGAGGGCGTACGGATTTCCCCGCGCGGGGTGCTCAGCACGCCGGTGCGCGCTGCACCGTCGGTCGCCTTGATCTCAAACGGAAATGTCATCGCGCCGCGCGCCATAGCAGGCTGGAATCGCCGTAGGAATAAAAGCGGTATTCGCTCTCGATCGCATGCCGGTAGGCGGTCTTCATTGTCGTCTCGCCCGCGAAGGCGCAGACTAGCATAAACAGCGTCGATTTGGGCAGATGGAAGTTGGTCATCAGCCCACTGGCGGCCCGAAAACGATAGCCCGGCGTGATGAATATCGCGGTCTCGTCCATGAAGGGTGCCACCGTGCCGTCGTCGGCGGTGGCGCTCTCGATCAGCCGCAGCGCCGTGGTGCCGACGCAGATGATCCGCCCACCGGCCGCCTTGACGCCATTCAGCGCCCCCGCGGTCTCTGCACTCACCTCGCCCCATTCCGGATGCATGCGGTGTTGCGAAACCTCATCGGTCTTCACCGGCAGAAAGGTGCCTGCCCCCACATGCAGGGTCACAAAATGCGCCGAAACCCCGCGCGCCGCCACGGCCGCCAACAGGGCCGGGGTGAAGTGCAGTCCCGCCGTCGGTGCCGCGACTGATCCCTGCACCCGCGCATAAACCGTCTGATAGTCGGTGTGGTCGCGCTCATCCTCGCCGCGCTTTGCGGCGATGTAGGGCGGCAGCGGCATATGCCCCTGGCCGGCAATAGCCAGATCGAGATCGACGCCAGCGAGATCAAACACCAGGGTCACCTGCCCGTCCTCGGCCTTGGCCTCCACCGTGGCATCGAGGTACGCGAGGTCACAGACGGTGCTATCCAGGTTGCCAAACCTCACCCGGTCGCCCGGCGTCAGCCGTCGGCCTGGTTTCATCAGCGCGGTCCAGCGATGGCCGTCCAGCCGCTTGAGCAGGGTCGCCTCAACGACCGTCACATGCTCGCCGCGTGTTCGCACGCCATTCAACCGAGCCGCAATCACCTTGGTGTCGTTGAACACCAGGGCGTCGCCAGGCTGCAACAGGCTGGGCAGATCACTGACCCTCAGGTCCGCCAGCGTCCCGTCCGCCGTCACACCCAACAGCCGGGCGCTATCGCGCGGAACCGCGGGCCGCAGCGCGATCCGCTCATCGGGTAGGTCAAAATCGAATGACGACAGCTTCATCGCCCCCCGCTGGGCCATGCCCTTAGGCGAACGTCAAGACGCCGCGTACTAAGTTTGCCGCATGAGGTCTCAGTCAAAACCGCTGCTCTGGCTGGCCATCACCCTCGGTGCGGGTTGCGCGACCACTGATCGCGGCCCGAAGCGCCCGCGATCAGTCTTGAGTGAAACCTGAGTTGACTTTGTAGCGGTCGCTATTTCGGAGTTTTGGGCCTGCAAACGCGACAAAGCCCTTCACGACGCCCATCATCGGGCAGGCGTGAGGCTCTCTTAAATCAAGCTGAAACCGGTCCCGAAACCGGGCCGTCAGGGCGGTATACCGGCTAGAGGTCGGCTTCGACCTTCATCGAGGTGATCTTGCCGGGCGTGCGCGGCGGCTCGCCCTTGGGCAGGGCGTCAACATGCTCCATGCCTTCCGAAACCTCGCCCCAGACGGTGTATTGGCCATCAAGGAAACTGGCGTCGTCGAAGCAGATGAAAAACTGGCTGTTGGCGCTATTGGGATCGTTGGTGCGGGCCATGGAGCAGACGCCGCGGCAATGCCGATGGCGGCTGAACTCGGCCTTCAGGTTGGGCTTTTTAGACCCGCTCATGCCGGTGCCGGTCGGATCGCCGCCCTGGGCCATGAATCCCTGAATCACGCGGTGAAAGACCACCCCATCATAAAAGCCTTCGCGCGACAGCTCCTTGATCCGCGCCACGTGGCCGGGGGCCAGGTCAGGGCGCAGGCGAATCGTCACCGGGCCGCCGTCCAGAGTCATGATCAGGGTGTTCTCGGGGTCGTCGGCCATGGCTGCCTCCACAAAATGTTCGCAGCAGTTAGCGCACCTCGACCGGAACGTCGACCGAGCAAGGCCGGAAAACCAGCCCGCGGTCGACAAATATCTCGTTCATCCGTGCCTTGAACCAGGCGCTCTTGGTATCCACCACCCGAATTTCTGGTCGGTCCGCTGGCGGCATATCGCTGGCAACCTGCACCTTGGTCAGGGTATCGCGGGGCGGTACCACGGGCTCGCCGGTCTTGATCGACTTGACCACGTCCAGGCCCACCAAAACGCGGCCGTAGCCGGTGTAGGTCTTGTCCAGGCTAGGATTGTCATTCCGCATCAGGAAGAACTGGCTATTGCCGCTATCGGGATCGCCGTTTCGGGCGGCACCAATTACGCCGGCGCAAAAGGCGGCCCAGGCGGCGACCTTTTGATCCGCGTTTAGCGGGGCCATCATCGACAGCTGGCTCCAGACCGGCAACGAGCCCTGATAGCCGGTTTCCGTCGACACCACGGTTCCGGCCGAGACGAAATCGTCGCCCGGTGCCCGGCGATAGGTGAACTCGGCCTTCAGATTGGGCAAGTCGCTGCCGCCGGTGCCGTCGTTCTTCGGATCGCCGGTCTGGTCCATGAAGCCATCGACGACGCGGAAGAACTCCAGCCCGTCATAGAAATGCCGGCGCGCCAGGGCCTTAATCCGCGCCACCTGGGTCGGAGCGGCGAATGGGGCCAGTTCAACCACAACCCGGCCCTTACTGGTGTCGATCACCAGAAGGTTATCTGGATCGGGCGTGCGCCAGTCATTAGCGCCGGGCGGGGAAGGCGGCGGCGGCGGCGGGGCCAGCGGCAGGCGGCGGTTGATCTGGGCGAAGACGTCTCCGAAGCCGGCCAGCAAGGCCAGGGCGGTTAGGGCCAGCAGAAGCCGTTTCATGGGTGCCTCGCCCTTTCCATCAGCCGCGCGGCGACGGGCTTGGACACAAAGCTGGAAATATCCCCGCCCAGTACAACGATTTCCTTCACCAGCCGCGAGGCGATGGCCTGATGGCGCGGATCGGCCATCAAGAAGACGGTCTCTATATCGCGATCAAGCTGCTGGTTCATCGCCGTCATCTGGAACTCATATTCAAAGTCGGCCACGGCGCGCAGACCACGGATGATCATCTGCGCCCCAACCTGCCTGGCGAAATGCATCAGCAGGGTCTCAAACGGCAAGACCTCAATGACCGCAAATTGTGTCAGGGGCGCGGTCTGCTCCTCCAGCATGGCCACCCGCTCCTCCAGCGAGAACATCGGGCCCTTACCCGCGTTGATGGCCACACCAATCACCAGCTTATCGACCAGCTTCACCGCCCGGTGGACGATGTCGAAGTGGCCATTAGTCACCGGGTCGAAGGTCCCCGGATAGAGGGCGATCCGCTGCATTTGCTGTTCCCCCGTAAGGTACCCGGCCTAAGGCTCGTCGGGCTCTGGAGCGTCTTGCACCGCCCCTTCCGCATCGTCATCGCCAGACCCAGCTTCCGCCAGTCGCTCGACTGATACCACATGCTCGTCTTGTGCGGTGCGGAAGACAATAACGCCCTGGGTATTTCGCGCCGCTGTGCGGATTAGGCCCACCGGACAGCGGATCAATTGGCCCTGGTCGGTCACCAGCAGCAGTTCGTCGCCATTCTCAACCGGGAAGGCAGCGACCAGCTTGCCACCTTTGCGGGTCAGGTCCTGGGCCAGCAGGCCCTGGCCGCCACGGCCGGTGCGGCGGAAATCGTAGGCGCTGGAACGCTTGCCAATGCCTTCCGACGATAGGGTCAGGATGAATTCCTCGGCCGCGCCCAGTTCGATCAGGCGCTCAGGCGATAGATCCGCCGCCCCCTCGCCGTCGTCCTCGTCGTCCGGCGCGGCAACAGCCTCGTCGCTTTCCTCGCCAAGAGCCCGCAGCTGGGCGCGTGACCACCTCAGATAGCCCGCCCGCTCGGCCGGCGTTGCCTCGATGCCATGCAGAATGGCCATGGAAATCACCCGATCCCCCTCGGCCAGCCGAATGCCACGCACGCCGGTGCTCTCGCGCCCAGCGAAGACCCGCACCTCATCGACCGAGAAGCGGATCGCCCGGCCCAGCGCCGTGGTCAGCAGCACGTCGTCACGGGCGTTGCAAAGCGCCACCCCAATGATGCCATCGCCCCCGCCCAGGCTTTCGGGGCTCAGCTTCATGGCGATCTTGCCATTGCGGTTGATATTGGCGAAGTCGCTCAGCTTGTTGCGTCGCACATCGCCCGAGCGGGTGGCGAACATCACGTCCAGTCGATCCCAGGTCGCCTCGTCTTCCGGCAGCGGCAGGATAGAGGTGATCGCCTCGCCGCTTTCCAACGGCAGCAGGTTCACGAACGCCTTACCTCGCGCATTGGGGTCGCCCAGCGGCAGACGCCAGACCTTCAGCCGGTAGACCTTGCCTACTGAGGTAAAGAACAACACTGGAGCGTGCGTCGAGGCACTGAACACGCCGGTAACAGCGTCTTCTTCCTTCGTCCGCATACCGGCCCGACCCTTGCCCCCGTGGCGTTGGCTGCGATAGGTCGCCAGGGCCGTGCGCTTCACATAGCCGCCGTGAGTCACGGTGATCACCATGTCCTCGCGGGCAATCAGGTCTTCATCTTCCACGTCGGCGTCGCCGTCGACAATGGCTGTGCGGCGCGGCACGGCGAACTTGGCGCGAACCTCGGCCAATTCCTCGCGCACCACCGCCATGATATTGGCGCGGTCGCTCAGCAGGGCCAGGAAGCCGGCGATATCGCCCGCTAGACCCTGTGCCTCGCCCTCGATTTCGTCGCGGCCCAGGCCCGTCAGGCGCGATAGGGTCAGCGACAGGATGGCACGAGCCTGCTCTTCGGTCAGGCGGATATTGCCGTCCGCCTCCAGCACCGTCCGTGGGTCGGCGATAAGGTCGACGAGCGGACGCATCTCGCCCGGCGGCCACGCCTTGGCGGTCAGTCGCTCGCGCGCTTCGCTCGGATCGGCCGACGACCGGATGATGTGAATCACTTCGTCGATATTGGCCACGGCGATCGAAAGCCCGACCAACACATGGCCACGGTCGCGCGCCTTGTTCAGCTCGAACCGCGTGCGGCGGAACACCACCTCCTCGCGATGATCGACAAAGGCGGTAAGCAGTTCGCGCAGGCCCATCTGCAGCGGCCGGCCGTGGTTGAGCGCCAGCATATTGACGCCAAAACTGCTTTGCAGCTGCGTGTAACGGTAAAGCTGGTTCAGGATCACATCGCCGGACGCGTCCTTCTTCAGCTCGACTACGATCCGCATACCATTGCGGTCGCTCTCGTCGCGCAAGTCACTGATCCCCTCGATCCGCTTGTCGCGCACCAAGTCGGCAATGCTCTCCACCAGGGTGGCCTTGTTCACCTGATAGGGAATGGCCGTGATGACGATGGCCTCGCGCTCCTTGCGCACGGTCTCGATACTGGCGATCCCGCGCATGATCACGCTGCCGCGCCCGGTCAGCAGGGCCTGGCGCGGTCCGGTCCGGCCGATAATCTCGCCGCCGGTCGGGAAGTCGGGGCCCGGCACAATGTCCAGCAGGGCGTCGGTGCCGATATCGGGATTGTCGATCAGGGCCAGGGCGGCGTCGACCACTTCACCCAGGTTGTGCGGCGGGATGTTGGTGGCCATGCCTACGGCGATGCCGCCAGCCCCATTGACCAACAGGTTCGGAATCCGCGCCGGCAGGACGACCGGCTCTTCTTCCTTGCCGTCATAGTTCTCTTGGTAGTCGACGGTGTCACGATCGATGTCGGCCAGCAGGGCCGTTGTCGCCGGGCTCATCTTACACTCGGTGTACCGCATGGCGGCCGGCATATCGCCGTCGACCGAGCCGAAGTTGCCCTGGCCATCGACCAGCAGCAGGTTCATCGAGAAGGGCTGCGCCATCCGCGCCAGGGCGAAATACACCGCCACGTCGCCGTGCGGGTGATATTTTCCGATCACGTCGCCCACCACGCGGGCGCACTTAGAATAGGTTTTTTCCGGCGTCATGCCGCTTTCGTGCATGGCGAACAGAATGCGCCGGTGCACGGGCTTTAGACCATCGCGCGCGTCGGGCAGGGCACGGCTGACGATCACGCTCATGGCGTAGTCGAGGTAGGAGCGCCGCAGCTCCTGTTCGATGTCTATCGACGCAATACCGGCACCGGCGGCGCGCGGACTATCGGAAGGCGGGAGGATTTCGTCGTGCAAGGATCAAATGCCGGGGGAATCGGACACAAATTGCCCGCGACATTCGTATCACACCCGCCACGGCCAATGCCACTTTTGCGAAGACCTCAGGGCGTTTAGCGGCCCTGGCCCAGGGTTTGAGCCAAAACCCCGGTCAGCAAGGCCAGATCCTCGTCTACAATGACCAGCGGAGGGGTCAGGTAGACCACCTTCCTCATCGGCCTAATCCAGCACCCGCGCACGGCGAACTGGTGGGTGAGACCCTGCACGTCCACCGATGTTTCAAACGCCACCACCCCGGTTGCGCCACGAACCCGCACATCGACCACGCCGCTCAGCGTCCGGCAGGGTTCAAGGCCGAGCCTGAGCCCACGCTCGATCCGCGCCACATCGCCCTGCCAGTCGCCCGTCTCGAACAGGTCCAGGCTGGCGTTGGCCGCAGCACAGGCCAGGGGGTTGGCCATGAAGGTCGGACCATGCATCAACGCCTTGCTCGGGTCAGCCGACAAAAAGGCCGAAAACACCCGCTCATTGGCAACGGCGCACGACAGCGGCAGGGTCCCGCCGGTGAGGGCCTTAGACAAAGTCACGATGTCTGGCTCGATCCCCGCCGTCTCCATCGCGAAAAGGGTCCCGGTCCGACCAAAGCCGGTGAAGATCTCGTCGAAGATCAGCAGCACGTCGTGCTTGTCGGCCAATCGCCGCAGCCGCTTTAGCACACCGGCGTCATGGAAAATCATCCCGCCCGCCCCCTGGATCAGCGGCTCGACCAAGATGGCCGCAATCCGCGGGCCCCGGTCGGTCAGGATGGCGTCCAGCATCGCCTCGTTGGCATCGTTCAGCGGCAGATCGGCCAAGACCTGGTCTGGAAACACGCCGCGAAATAGCCAATGCATCCCCTCGTCCGGGTCGCATACGCTCATCGTCGCCAGGGTGTCGCCGTGATAGCCGCCACGGAAACTCAGAAATAGGCTGCGGCCGGATACGCCGCGATTGAGCCAGTATTGCACCGCCATCTTCATGGCGATTTCCACCGCCACACTGCCGCTATCGGCGAAGAACACATGGTTCAATTCGCCTGGCAGCATCCGGGCTAGCCGGGCCGCCAATCGATAGGCCCCCTCATGCGCCAGCCCGCCGAACATCACATGCGGCATTCGTGCCGCCTGCGCCTGGATGGCCGATACGATATGCGGGTGATTGTAGCCGTGGCAGGCGGTCCACCAGCTGGCGATGCCGTCGATCAAAGCACGCCCGTCGTCCAGAACCAGCCGCACCCCCTCAGTGCGGGCCACGGCCAGCGGCGGCGCGCCACCCAGCATCGCCTGATAGGGCCGCCAGACGAAGGGCGCGCCATCCTCCAGCCAAACCGGGCCGTCCGTCATTCGACTCCCTTTCGCATTATCGAGCGTACCAGACTAAAGTGGGGGATGTTTTGCGCCCAACCCGGCTCGAAATCGGAAATTTTTGAGCGATCTGGCGATTTCACCTGATCCCATTGTGCTCAAGGCTTGGTATGCCGGTCAGGATGGACAGCCTGCAAGCCTTCGCGCGCCACAAGCTCGCCGGTCTCAACGCGCTTCACCTGCGCCGCACGCCGGTGGTGACCGTCCGTCATGATGGGCTGTGGGTGACGCGAAACGGTGCCCGGCTACTGTCCTTCTCTTGCAACGACTACCTGGGCCTGACCCATCACCCGGCGGTCAAGCTCGCTGCCGCCGCCGCAATCGAAGCCCATGGCACCGGTGCCGGGGCCGCGCGTCTTGTCACCGGCGACCACCCGCCGCTGGAATCGCTTGAGGCCGCCTTGGCCGACCTCAAGGCGACCGAAGCCGCATGCGTGTTTGGATCCGGCTTCCTTGCCGCTATCGGCACCATCCCCGCTGTGGTCGGCTCGGGTGACCTGATCCTGCTCGACGCCCTCGCCCACGCCTGCCTGCATTCGGGCGCGAAGCTGTCGGGTGCCACCTTGGTGAGCTTCGCCCACAACGATCCCGCCGACCTTGCCCGCAAACTGTCCGCGCATCGTGCACAAGCCCACCGCGCCCTCGTCATCACCGAGGGCGTCTTCTCCATGGACGGCGACCTTGCCCCGCTAGATGCCATCAGCGCCGCATGTCAGGACCACGAGGCCTGGCTTATGATCGACGATGCCCACGCGGTCGGGGTTATAGGCGGTGGGGCCGGCTCCGGGGCGGCCTTCCCCACGGCCAAGATCGACCTGGCCATGGGCACACTGTCCAAGGCCCTAGCGAGTTATGGCGGCTACGTCTGCGGTGGTGCCGAGATCATAGCCCTGTTGAAAACCCGCGCTCGGGCCAGCGTCTTCACCACCGCCCTACCGCCCGCCTGCGCCGCTGCGGCCCTGGCCGCGATCGAGGTTATACGAGCCGAACCTGCGCGCGTCGCCAGCGTGCTCAGCAAGGCGCGCGCCTTCACCGACGCCGTCGGCCTGCCCCCCGCCCAGAGCGCCATCGTACCCATCCTGCTAGGGTCGGCTACTGACGCCCTGGCGGCACAGGTTGCGCTTGAGGCTAAAGGATTCCTGGCAACAGCCATCCGTCCGCCCACTGTGCCCAAGGGCACCGCGCGCCTGCGCCTCGCCTTCAGCGCTGCCCATCAGGATCAGGACATCCAAGGCCTCGCCGCCGCGATGAAATCCCTGTGAGCGCCATATTCGTCACCGGTATCGGCACGGGGGTCGGCAAGACCCTGACCGCCTGTGAGATGATCGGCGCTGCCCGCGCCGCCGGTCAAAATGCCGATGCCTTCAAACCGGTCCTGAGCGGCTTCGATCCCGCCCGCCCCGAGCAATCCGACGCTGGCCGCTTGCTTACCGCCCTGGGCCGTCCGATAATCGCCCACTCCCTCGACACCCTCGCCCCGTTGCGCTTTGCCGCCCCGCTGTCACCGCCTGACTCTGCCCTGCGCGAGGGGGCCAACCTCACCCTGGCGACCATCACAAGCCTCTGCAACGCCCGCATCGCTCATGCCCCGGGGCTGCTGCTCATAGAGGGCGCAGGCGGGGTCATGTCGCCGATCGCCCAGGACGGACTAAACATCGACCTGATCAAGGCGCTGGGCGTGCCTGTGGTCCTAGCTGCGGCCAACTATCTGGGCGCAATCAGCCACACCCTGACCAGTCTAGAAGCTTTGCAATCGCGTGGGCTGACCGTGATGTCCGTGGTGCTGCGCGATCTGGGCAACGATGGTCCGGCGATCGTCGACACCGCATCGGCGATCGGCCGTTTCGCAACCGGCGCGACCGTCCTTATCCGCTGAGCCTAGCGGCCAGGCACCGCGCTTAAGCCGGCGTGAACCCTTCGAGGCCATGGTCACGCTAATGATCGCAGCCTCGCCCAGTCAGTCAGAACCACAGGTCCCTAACCGACTGCTGCCGCTGGTTTTGGGCCTCGCCATTGTGGCCTTGGTGCTGGTTTCCCCGGCTGTGCTCAACGACGGTGATACTTGGTGGCACGTCCGCGCCGGTCAGTGGATGATCTCCCAACGCGCCGTGCTTCATCACGACATCTGAGCGGCCTTGGCCTTGCTTCGACCGCCATCGTCGCCCTCGCCTGTATCGGACCGGTACTGCTGGCGCGGCCCCGCATACTGGCCCTGCCGCTGATGGTGCTGTGGACAGCTGGCCTGATCGACGCCCGAGCGCGCAACAGGGCCCCGCACCTGTGGCTCATCGCCGTCATGGCGATCTAGGCCAATCTTCACGGCGGCGATTTCTTCGGCCTAGCTTTGATCGATCCGTTTGCATTGGAAGCCCTGATTACAGCCGGGGGCCAGCCAGTTCAGTCGCCCCTATCTGAAGCCGGTCGACCCGCCCTGCCTGCAGGCCATCAGGGTAGAATCACGCACGCGCTGAGCGTGTTGATAAATCATATCAAGGCCATTCGTGGTTGGGTCCTATTCGGCCTCGTCGCCCTCGCCGCCGCCATGCTGACGCCGCAGGGGATCGACGGCTTGATTTTCCCGTTCAAACTGCTGGACCTGACATCGCTTTCGACCGTGCAGGAATGGCGTACTGCCGATTTCACCCATATCGAGCCTCGGGAACTAGCGGTCATCGCCGCCCTCGCCGTCTCTCTGGGGCGTGGCGTAAAGGTACTGACCGTTCACCTGGACGTTCTGTTGCTGCTGCACATGGCCCTGCAGCATACCCGCCACCAGCTGCTTCTGGCCCTGGTTGGCAGCTTGATCCTGGCCGAACCGTTCGCCGTCGCCTTGGGCCAGACCGCCCTTCGCTCAGCCGAACCTGCGCCGGGCAAGACCACGCGCCTTGGGCCCGCTGCCATCCGCGCCCAGCCCGTGCTCAACGAATACGGCCAGGGCGGCTATCTGATCTGGCAGGGGATAAGCCCCTTCATCGACGGCCGCACCGACCTCTATGGCGACGATTTCATGAATCGTTTCAGCGCTGCCACTGCGCCGGATAAGCTCGCCCTCGATACTCTACTCGGACAGTGGCGTGTGCGCTGGGCCCTTCTGTCGCCCGGCAATCCGCTAGTGGCGGTCATGGTTCAGTGGCCCGGCTGGCATCGGATTTACGCTGACCGCTATGCGGTCGTTCGTATCGCCGATTAGAGCAGGGCTCCCCGGCCGCTCGTCACCTCGTCATAGCGGTGCACCCGCACCGCCATCACCAGTCCGAACCCGATCATCACCGTCAGCATGACTGTACCGCCATAGCTCAGCAACGGCATCGGCACCCCCACCACGGGGGCAAGGCCCATCACCATGGCACCGTTAATCATCACATAAAGAGCGAACGTCGCCGTCATCCCTGCGGCGGACAGACGCCCAAAGTGGCTGTGGCTGATCGAGGCGATGCGCAGGGCCATCAAGATAATCGCAGCATAAAGGAACAGCACGCTGATACAGCCCAGGAATCCGAACTCCTCGGCGAGGGTGGCAAATATAAAATCGGTCTGCTTCTCGGGCAGGAAGTTGAGCTGGCTCTGCGAGCCCAGTCCAAAACCGCGCCCCATCAATCCACCCGACCCGAGCGCGATCTTGCTCTGCAGGATGTGATAGCCCGAGCCGGATGGGTCGCCCTCCGGATCCAGGAAGGTTAGGATTCGTTTCCGCTGATAGTCGTGCAGTACGAAGGTCACGAATGGCCAAATCGCCAGCAGCACGCCCAATACAACCATCCCGACAAGCCGCAGCGACAACCCGCCTAAGATCATCAAGCTCCCGCCGGTCAGAACGATCAGTACCGCCGTCCCCAGGTCGGGCTGGTGCGCGACAAGCAGGGCCGGCAGGGCGATCAGCGTGGCCGGGATCAGCAGCCGCCAGGACAGCTTAGCCATCTCGGACGGCAGGCCATGGTAGAACCGCGCCAGAGCCAGCACGAGGCCGATTTTCATGATTTCAGAGGGCTGAATCCGCACAGGTCCCAGGTCCAGCCAGCGCTGCGCGCCCAGCGAAATGTCACCTTTCAGCTCCACCGCAACCAGCAGCGCGAGGCCAATCGCATAAACCGGGTAGGCGGCCACGAACCAGGCACGCAGGCTGATCATCGCCAAGACGATCATCAACACGAAACAGAGGGCGAACCGGAACAGGTGCGGTGCTGCCCACGGCGTCCAGGACCCACCGGCGATGGAAAACAGCATGATCCCGCCAGTCCCAGCAATCAGACAAAGCACAAGGCAGAAGGTCCAG
>CANKEA010000011.1 GCA_947480815.1 Caulobacterales bacterium
AAACGCGCTCTAGATAATGACGAGCGAGCGCGATTCAGCGATCAGTCGATTCCGCCTGATCCCTTCGTGCTCTAGGAACATCCGATGGCCATGCAAAGCCTCGATCCCGTTGCGTTGACGCAGGACCTGATCCGCCGCCCCTCCGTGACTCCCGCCGATGCCGGGGCGATGGATACCCTGCAGCGCACCCTGGATCGGATGGGCTTCGAATGCCGGCGGATGAAGTTTGGCCAGATCGAGAACCTCTACGCGCGCCGCGGCACCGCTAGCCCAAACCTCTGTTTCGCCGGCCATACCGATGTGGTTCCGGCGGGCGACCGCGCCGCCTGGCGCTATGACCCCTTCGGTGCCGATGTCTCTGACGGGATACTGCATGGCCGCGGGGCCGTAGATATGAAGGGCGGGATCGCCGCCTGGGTCGCTGCGGTTTCACGCACCCTGGCCCAAGAGGAGGTTCCGGGGTCTCTATCATTCCTGATCACCGGCGACGAAGAGGGCGAGGCGGTCGACGGCACGGTGAAGGTGGTCGAGACCCTGCGGGCGGAGGGCGAGATCATCGACCACTGCGTGGTGGGTGAGCCGACCTGCACCGCCATTCTGGGCGATATGATCAAGGTCGGCCGCCGAGGCAGTATCAACGCCTATATCGAGGTGCAGGGAAAGCAGGGCCACGTCGCCTACCCGCAACGCGCGGCGAACCCCATGCCTGTACTGCTTCGTCTGCTCAACGCCCTGCAAACGCGGCATCTAGACGACGGCTTTGAGCGGTTCCAGCCGTCAAACCTAGAGATCACCACGGTAGATGTGGGTAATCCGACCACCAATGTGATCCCGGCCAAGGCCACGGCGCGCGTCAATGTGCGTTTCAATCCGGCGCAGAGCGGGCCTGCCCTGGCTGCCTGGTTCCAAGACGAAGCTGCCAAGGCCGGCGAGGGCTTCGCGGGAACCGTTAGCGTCCGCACCGCCATCAGCGGCGAGGCCTTCCTAACCGAGCACAGCACGTTCGTGGAACTGGTCGCCAGCGCGGTGCGCACCATCACCAGCCAGGAGCCCGACCTGTCAACCACGGGCGGCATCTCTGACGCGCGCTTTATCCGCAGCCTCTGCCCGGTGGTGGAATTCGGTCTGGTCGGTGCCACCATGCACGCCATCGACGAACGGGTTCCGATGACCGAAATCGAGCAGCTGACCACCGTCTATCAGCGGATCATCGAAGGCTATTTCGCGCGATTTTAGCCAAGCGAGACCGTCTCGCTGTCCGGATCGTAAGACACGCCGGCAAAATAGAGCCCGTCGGCAGGCGCCACGGGGCCGCAGGCCTTGCGGTCCGCCGCCTCCAGCGCCGACTTTACAGCGCCCTCTTCCCAACGCCCTAAACCGACTTCGACCAGGGTTCCTGCCATGGATCGCACCTGGCGGTGCAGGAAGGAGCGGGCCGCGAAACTCATGACCACTTCCTCACCCTGGGCAGTGACCTGGGCCACATCCAGCGTCTTCAGCGGGCTCTTCGACTGACACGCCAGGTCGCGGAAGGTGGTGAAGTCATGCAGGCCGATCAGGGCCTGGGCGGCGCGCTGCATGGCCGCCGAGTCGAGCGGCTTCTTGACGTGCCAGACCTTGCCTTGCAGCAAGGCCGGCGGGCTGCGGCGATTGAGGATGCGGTAGAGATAGCGCCGTTCGCGGGCTGAGAAACGGGCGTGCCAACCCTCGACGGCGATCGAGGCATCCAGGATCACGACCGGCTTTGGATAGAGATGGGCGTTCAGGGCGTCGCGCACCACGGCCGGCCGCCAGGTTTTCACGAGATCGGCATGGACCACCATCGCCAGGGCGTGGACGCCGCTATCGGTGCGGCCGGCCGCATGAACCCGCACCGTCTCGCCACTGAAGCCCAGAATGGCGGCCTCAAGCGTTCCTTGCACCGACGGCTGGTCCATCTGGGCCTGAAAGCCGCTGAATGGGCGACCGTCGTATTCGATCAACAGGCGGTAGCGCGGCATGGGCGTTACAAATTCGTCCCAAGGTCCAGCGGAAAGCCGCGCAGGAAGTCGCCGGCCCCCTGCGGCCCCTTGCCCTCGCGCTGGGCACCCAGCAGTCGCACCGCGCCTTCGCCACAGGCGATCAGGCCGTCATTGTCGAGCACCTCTCCCGGCGCGCCCGCACCCTCTTCCACCCGGGAAAGCAGGGCCTTGATGCGGGTCTCGCCACGCGGCGAGGGGGCCATGAACCAGGCTCCAGGAAAGGGAGAGAGCCCGCGGATCAATAGGTCGATCTCGGCGGCCGGACGGCTCCAGTCAATGTGCGCTTCAGCGGTCTTGATCTTCTTGGCGTAGGTCACGCCCTCGGCGGCCTGTGCCGTCTCGACGGCCCCGCCAGCGCCGATAGCGGCGAGGGTCTCCACCAACAGGCCAGCACCGGCCACGGCCAGTTTGTCGTGCAGCGTACCGCCGATGTCGTCAGGCTCAATGGCGACGCGCGCGGTCGCCAGAATCGGGCCTACGTCGAGGCCTTCTGTCATGCGCATGACCTGGACGCCGGTTTCAGTATCACCCGCCATCAGGGCCCGCGGAATCGGCGCGGCCCCGCGCCAGCGGGGCAAGAGGCTGGCGTGTAGGTTGAACGCGCCCAGTCTTGCGGCCTCCAAGACGGTGGTGGGCAGAATTTGGCCAAACGCCACCACCACGGCCGCATCAAGCCCCAGGGCAGCAAAGGCGGCGACCTCTTCGGGGTCTCGCATCGAGATGGGGGTGCGCACCATGAACCCACGGTCCCGCGCATAGGCCTCCACCGGCGTGGGCCGCGTCTCCTGGCCCCTTCCGCGCGGCTTTGGGGCCTGGCTGTAGACGCAGGCGATCTCATGCCCAGCCTCAGCTATGGCCGCCAGACTGGTCGCGGCGAAAACGGGGGTTCCAAGAAAGGCCAAGCGCATGGGCGCTGGTTTAGACTTGCCGTGCGGCGTGGCAAGGGCGTGGCTGCGATAGAGGCAAGGCACCTTAAGCCGTTCCAGCCATTTTGGGGCCATCGGATTGCGCGGAAAGGACTCGCACGACCTGCATTGCCACTCCGAAGGGATAGCCGAGGACGCGCTCAGCGTGGACGACCTTACGCCGCCTTCGCCGCCTTCTTGACCTTGGCAATCGAGCGATCGCGCTTCAGACGCGACAGGTGATCGATGAACAACACCCCCTGCAGGTGATCCATCTCGTGCTGGATGCAGACCGCAAACAGGCCGTCGGCCTCTTCCTCGACTTGCTCGCCTTGATAGTTGAGGTAACGCAGCTTGACGCGGGCCGGGCGGTCGACTTCCTCGTAGATCTCCGGCACCGAAAGGCAGCCCTCTTCATAAGGGGTGGTCTCGTCTGAACTCCAGATAATCTCCGGATTGACGTAATAGGCCGGCCGGCGAACCGCCGCTGCCTGTTCCTCAGTATCGGGGGTGGCCTCACGATCGCCCAGGTCCATGACGATCACACGCACCGGCTCGCCCACCTGCACGGCCGCCAAGCCGATGCCGGGTGCCGCGTACATCGTCTCGAGCATGTCATCCATCAGGGCGCGCAGGGTATCGTCCACCCGCTCGACGGAGGCCGAAACCTGTTTGAGCACCGCCAAATCGGCGGCGTTATCGATGGTTAGGATGCGCCGCGAAGCCATGACCGATCAGGTAAGGCGGGCACCGCGCAGCGTCAAGACAGGCGGGGCGGCACGGCGGCCTCGTCTTCCGGCGGTGCCAGTTTGGTCAGCGGCCGGGTGCGGGCGTCCAGGCTCTCAATCTCAGGTAGGGGCTTGTCCGGGTGCGAGGCCGATAGTTTTTCCAACCGCTTGGCAGAGGTCAGCACGTTGCGCTCCAGCGAGCCGGCGAAGTCGTTGTACTTCTCGACCGCCTTATTGAGCGAGGCCCCCAGGTCGATGGCATATTTGGCGATCAGACCGACGCGGTCATGCAGCTCGCGCCCGGCGTCGGCGATCAGCTTGGCGTTGGCGGCCTGGCCTTCGACGCGCCAGCCATAGGCAACGGCCTTGCAAAGGGCGAACAGGCTGGAGGGCGTAACGAGGATCACCCGCCGATCTAGCGCCTCGCCGATCAGGTTCGGCTGCCGTTCCAGCGCGGCGGCAAGGATGCCGTCGCCCGGAACGAACATGGCGACGAAATCGGGGGACGAGTCGAACTGGTCCCAATAGGCCTTGCTCGACAGGCTGCGGACGTGATCGCGCACGCTCTGGGCATGCCGCACCAGGGCTAGGTCACGCGTCGCCTCGTCCGTCGCATCATGGGCTTCCTGAAAAGCCGTAAGCGAAACCTTTGCATCGATAACGAACACGCCCTTGCCGGGCATATGCAGCAGGAAATCGGGACGCAGGCGGCCATCGTCGCCATTCACCGAAACCTGCTCCTCGAAATCGGTGCCGCGTTGCAGCCCGGCGCGCTCTAAGGTGTTGAGCAACATCTGCTCGCCCCAACGCCCCTGCACGCCTGCACCACGGCGCAGAGCGGTGGAGAGCTTCCGGGCCTCGTCCTGGGTGGCTGCGGCAGCGCGCATCACGCCCTCGATCTGCTGTTTGAGGCTGCCGGTCTCTTCCGCACGCGCTTTCTCGACGGCGGCGACCTGCGCCTGCATCTTGGCCAGGGTTTCGGTAACCGGCTTGAGATGCAGTTCTAGCGCCATGCGGGCATGCTGATCGCGCGTCTGGAAATTCTCGTCAGCGCGTTTGAGAATCGCCTCGGCGACCTGATTGGCGGTCACTAGGGCGTGGGCCTTGGCATCGTCGGACGAACTCATCCCGGCCAATTTTAGATCCAGAGCGTAACTTTTCTTCTTCTCAACCAACAGAAGTACGAATACCGCAGCCAAGGCGCAGGCCAGGACCGCGGCTATGATCGCAAGCAGGATTGTCGTGTTCATGGTCCGTTCGCTACCATGACTCGGGCCCTTAGACGAGGGGGGCCACCATGCAGGCCAGACTGAGCGCTGTAACCCTTGGGGGTGGCCGCTGGATGAGGCTGGACGGGTGAATTTCGGCTAGGCTGGTCGCCGCGCTCGCAAGGCTTGGGCGATCGTGCCATCGTCGAGCCAGTCGAGATCACCGCCCACCGGCAAGCCCCGCGCCAGCATGGTGATCGAAACGCCAAATTCCGATAGCCGTTCCGCCAGATAATGCGAAGTGGTCTGGCCATCGACCGTCGCCGGCAAGGCCAGGATGACCTCCGTTGCCGCGCCATTGCCCGCACGGGCCAGCAGCTCGCGCACCCGCAGGGTTTCCGGCCCTATACCGTCGAGGGCCGACAGCAGGCCGCCGAGAACATGATAAAGGCCGCGATAGGCACCGCCGCGCTCCATAGCCCACAAGGCGCCGACTTCCTCAACGACACAGATCAGGCCCTGGTCGCGCTCGTGATCACTACACACCTGGCATGGATCGCGACTGTCGAGCGAGCCGCAAACCCCGCAGGCGCGCACCTTAGCCTTGGCGTCGGAGAGGGCCGCAGTCAGGGGATCAAGCAGCTGGTCACGGCGCTTGAGGAGGGCCAGGGCCGCACGGCGGGCCGACCTGGGACCCAGGCCAGGGAGCTTGGCCAGCAGGCCGATCAGTCGCTCGATCTCGGGTCCGGCGGAAGCGGCCATCTAACGACTTTCGCGCGGCGGGCACCGAAACCCGTCGGGACGGTTTTCGGCTGTCGCACGCACTAGAATTTCAATCCCGGGATATTGAGGCCTGCCAGCGGACCCATGGCTTCCTTCATCAAAGATTCCTGGGTGGCGTCGATCTGGCGCTTTGCATCGGCATGGGCGGCCACAATCAGGTCGGCTACGTCCTCGGGACCGTCGGCGGCCATCAGCGAGGGGTCGATCTTCACGGCCGTGACAACGCCTGCGCCCGTGACGGTAATGCGCACTAGGTCGCCGCCGGCGCGGCCCTCAACGCTGATCGACTTGATCTTGTCCTGTGCCTCGGCCAGACGGGCCTGCATGGCCTGAGCCTGTTTCATCATCGCGCCCATGTCTTTCAAGGCGTCACTCCTCTTCGTCGTCAGCGGGCACGACGTCGGCGGCCGGAACCGCGTTCTGACGCACCTCAATCAGTTCGGCGCCTGGGAAGGCTTCCAGCACAGCGGTCACAAACGGATCGGCGGCGGCCTCTAGCCGGACCTGCGCCCGTTCGCGCCGCTCACGTTCGAGCAGGGTCTCGCCCCCGCCACCACCCTCAGCGGCCACCAGCCACGGCTGGCCGGTCCATTCCTTGAGTCGCGCCACCAGTCGGCCAGCCAGGTTCGACGGGGCACCAGGCACAGATTCGAAGGTGATGGCACCCGGCCGGAATGCGATGGGCCGCATGTAGCGCTCGACATCGAGCTTCAACCCCAGATCGCGCCGCGCGTCGATCAGGCGAACAACATCCTCGAAACTGGCCAGGGTCGGCGCAGACTGGGCCTGTGCCGCGGGCATCTGGCGAGGCGCATAGGCCGTTGAGGTTCCGCCCCCGCCCGAGCCGCCACCGGGGCTGGGCGAGCCGGTGGGAACGCCGCCGCTAAGACCGCTGGGCGGGGTGCCCTCGCGCAATGCCTTCAAAGCTTCCTCGGGACCGGGCAGATCGGCAGCATAGCAAAGCCGGATCAGGGCCATTTCCGCCGCCGCCGCCGCATCGGGTGCACGGCGCACCTCCTCGTGGGCCTTGAGCAGCATCTGCCAGAGCCGCGAGAGGGTACCAGCGCTGACCGCCGCACCGATCGCAGCCAGCCTGCCGGCTTGATCGCTGGGCAGGCCGAGCGCTTCGGGGCCGACAGCCTTGGTCAGGGATGCACCATGACAGTGGTCAAGCAGGTCAAGCATGACCACGCCGGGATCGGCACCCTTGGCCCACAGGCTCTTAAACGCCGTGATGGCCTCACCAGGGGCACCGCGCATCACCGTCTCGAACAGACCGATTGTCTCGCCGCGGTCGGCCAGACCCAGCATGTCGCGCACGTCGGCGGCGGTCACCGCCGCGCCCGGATCGCCCTGAACCAGCGCTTGGTCAAGCAGGGATAGGCCGTCCCGCACCGAGCCCTCGGCGGCACGGGAGATCAGTTGCAGCGCCTCACGGTCGACACGGAAGCCCTCGGCCGCCGCCACCTTGGCGAAATGCTCGGTCAACACCTCGGGTTCGACACGGCGCAGGTCGAAGCGCTGGGTGCGCGATAGGATCGTCACCGGCACCTTGCGGATTTCGGTGGTCGCGAAAATGAATTTTGCGTGCGGTGGCGGCTCTTCCAGGGTCTTCAACAGGGCGTTGAAGGCCGCGGTCGACAGCATATGCACTTCGTCGATAATGTAGACCTTGTAGCGCGCCTCGACTGGCGCATACCGCACCCCGTCGAGAAGCTCGCGCATCTCGTCGACCTTGGTGCGACTGGCGGCATCCAGCTCCAGCACGTCGATATGCCGGCCATCGATAATGCCGCGGTCGTGGTGGCCCTCGACCGTGAAATCCATCGAAGGCTGGTGAACCGTATCGGTCTCATAGTTCAGGGCGCGGGCCAGCAGACGGGCGGTGGTGGTCTTGCCCACCCCGCGCACACCGGTGAGCATGAAGCCGTGGGCGATCCGACCGGTGGCGAAGGCGTTGGTCAGGGTTCGGACCATGGCCTCCTGGCCGATGAGGTCCTCAAAGGCCATTGGCCGGTACTTGCGCGCCAGGACGGTATAGGCCCCGCCGACCGACGCGGGGGGCGGCGGGTCTCGCAAGGGCTGTGCAGCGGCGGGATCGCCGAAAATGTCGACGGTCAAGGGATCGCGCTCAGGAGCGAGATCGGCTGCAGCGTCAGGATCATTCAGGTCTGGATCGGCCATGACGCGGGGCTAAGAGGGGCAGGGTGGAGACCGACGACGACCCGGAGCGTGACTCGTTGCGGCTGCTTCCTCTCGGACCTGACCGGATTGGCGAGGCGTCCGCCCATCGCCGATCTCCACCCCCTATATCGCGGTTGGGACGGGGGAGTGCAAGCGCGGCAAGTTTATGCCTTCAGTCTGAAGGGGTCGGCGGGGTATGCACCCAGTAACTCCACATGGTCGGCAAAGAAGGTCAGTTCCTCCAGCGCGCGGGCCAAAGGCGGATCCTGCGGGCGGCCATCGACCTCGGCGTAGAACATGGTGGCGGCGAATGCACCGCTCTCCATGTAGCTTTCCAGCTTGGTCAGGTTGACGCCGTTGGTGGCGAAACCGCCGAGGGCCTTGTATAGCGCGGCCGGCATGTTGCGGACCCGGAACACGAAGCTCGTGACGCTGGGGACACCGGCCGGCGGTGGTTCGGCGTCCTTGGCCGCGGTCATCACCAGAAACCGCGTGGTATTGGTGATATCGTCCTCCAGATCGCTCTTGAGGATGTCGAGGCCATATATCTTGGCCGCAAGGGCCGGGGCCACAGCGGCCTTGGTGGAATCGGGGTTTTCCGACAGGGCCTTGGCGGCACCGGCGGTGTCGCCGGCAGCTTGCGTGCCCAGGCCCATGGCCTTGATGCTATTGCGGCACTGATACAGCGCGATCGGCATGGAGACGGCCGTGGTCACCGTGTCCAGGGTAACGCCGAGATTGGCCATCAGATGGAAACGGATCGGCTTGAACGCCTCGCCTATGATGCGCAGGCCCGAGGCCGGCAGCAGGTGGTGCACATCGCCCACGCGGCCGGCGATGGAATTTTCCACCGGAATCATGCCGAGCGCGCATGAGCCGCTCTGCATGGCTATGAAGGCCTCTTCAAAGGTGAGGCAGGGCACGGGCTCGTAGTCGGGAAAATAAGTCTGGCAGGCCTCGTGGCTGTTGGCACCCAGTTCGCCCTGAAAGGCGATTTTCTTCGAAGCGGTCATCTAGATTGCTTTCATAGCTGCCGCGAAGGCGCGGGCGGCGTCGAGGTCAGCGGGACTGTCGACGGCGATCGGAGCGGAACCAATCACAGCGGCGCGCAGGCTAAGGCCCAGCTCCAGACCGCGCAGTTGTTCCAGCTTCTCGCGCTTTTCCAATGCAGAGGGTGGGGCGTCGTTAAACGCCTCAAGCGCGGCGCGGGTGTAGCCATAGACGCCGATGTGACGCCAGACCGGCCCCTCGCCATAGAGGGTCGCTCGGGTGAAATAGAGCGCACGTCCAGCCTGACCATCGGAATCCATGGCCAAGATCGCCTTGACCACGTCGGGATTGGCCTTGGCGACCGGATCGTTTTCTTCAGCGACGACTGTGGCCACATCGCAGCGTCCGGCAGCCAGCAAACGCGCACAGGCGCGGACAGAATCCGCGGCCTCAAACGGCATGTCACCCTGCATGTTGATGACGGCGTCGTGTTTTCCCGCCGGGTCAAGCTGGCGTAGGGCAGCCAGGATACGGTCCGAACCGGACGGCAAGAGCGGGTCGGTCAGCACTGCCATTGCGCCCGCAGCCTGCACTGCCGCCACGATCTCGTGATCGCCTGCGGCCACCGCCACCGGGCCGATACCGGCATCCAGGGCGCATTGCAGGGCGCGCACAATCATCGGAACGCCATCAATCAGCGCCAGCGGCTTGCCGGGCAGGCGCGTGGCGGCCATGCGGGCCGGTATCAGGACGATCGGATTCACGGGTCTATTCATGGGCGTAGATGTGCTTTTGGTGCAATGGCTTGCAGGCGTCTTAGGCGTCACCTCCCTATACGGCAAACTGCCCAGTTGCACCTGCGCCGGTAGCGTGTAAGAGACGCGCAAGCAACAGCCGGACGGGGCGCGAGCCCGCGAATCGCTTGGCCGGCTGTGTGAATCAGAGGGCTTGCTGGGCTGACATGAGCGACCTGACCTTCAATAAAATCGCTGGCGGTGTGCTTGCGACCGGTCTTGCAATTTTCCTTCTCAAGGAAGTGACCACAGAGCTCTTTATCCAAGAGCCGCCCGAGAAGCCGGGCTATTCCATCGCCGTGGTTGAAGCCGTCAGTCCTGGCGGCGGGCCCGCCGCGCCGGAGGTTCCGCCAGACTGGGGTACGATCCTGCCGACGGCTGATGTGGCCGCAGGCCAGACCGTCTCGGCCAAATGCGCCTCCTGTCACCAGTTCGACCCCGCCGGCACAAACGGCACGGGCCCGGGTCTGTTCGGCGTGGTTGGCCGCAAGACGGCTGGCCACCCTGGCTATATGTATTCGCAGGCGATGGTCGATGAGGCAGCAAAGTCTCCGGTCTGGACCTACGACGCTCTGTTTGAGTACCTAAAGAACCCACAAAAGGTGGTTCCAGGCACCAAGATGTCCTTCGTTGGGCTGCCGAAGGCCGAGGACCGCATCGCGATCATCGCTTACCTACACACCCTGGGTTCGACCCTGCCGATCCCGGCACCCAAGCCCGCGGCACCGGCCGCGGAAGCACCGGATGCGGACGATGCGGCTGCTCCAGCCGCCGAAGCTGCACCTCCCGCAAAGGGTTAGTCTCCCGATTTCAAAATCCGCTCATCCCAGCGAAAGCTGGAATGAGCGGATAAGCTAAGGCCTTCGCCAAGCTGTTGGTGCGCCCATCCGCGCAATCCCTTCCGCCAGAGGCTCGACGGCCACCGCCATGTGGTGCGCATTGGCGTGAATGATCGTCGCCTCATCGAGGAACATGACGACGTGGCCCGGCCAGAAAGCCAGGTCTCCCCGTTTCACGGCGTCTTGCGGCACCGGAGTAAAAGCATCACGCTGCTGGTCACTATCGCGGGGACATGCGCGGCCGCAGGCGATCAGGGCCTGCTGCACCAATCCCGAGCAATCGAGGCCAGCACTGGAACGACCACCCCAAATATAGGGAGCCTCCAGATATCCCAGGGCGACCGCCGCGGCGTCGCGAGCGTTGTCGCCCAGCGGGGCCAGATGGCTGTCGATCACATAGTCCTCACCGTTGATCTGGGCGAAACGGCCTTCGTGGCCCGTGACGCGGACCAGGCTGTTTCGGCTTAACAGCATCGGGTCGGGCGACTTGATGTCTGGCCGTTCGAACAGCGGGGCGCTGCGCACGCAGACATGGTGCGTCGGCGCAGCATCGGCCGGTGTCAGTTCCTCAAAGGGCACAAAGCCGACATAGCCATCGCGGCGGTTCTGGCCGAAGGCGAAATCGCTATCCTCGAACAGCACGTCAAAGGTCTCGCCATAGAGCAGTTCACTGGTGGCCTGGGCGGCGAAATTGGCCAGGTCGCGCATGGGCGCGCTGGGGAGCAACAGGCGCATCGGCGTCACGGGTCGGAAGGTCCGCGCAGCAACCAGGCCCTCCAGAGCTTGGGCCGCGACCCCATCGCGCAGCAGGATCAGCCGCTCGTCCATCACGAGAACCGCCGCTCAATCACGGCCAACAGGGCGCGAATGGCCTGGGCCTCAGCGCCGGAGGGCCGGCCCGGTCCGGCCTTGGGGTTCCAGCCAAAGATATCGAAATGGGCCCATGACCCGCTCGCAGGCGCAAAGCGCTGCAGAAACAGGGCTGCGGTTACAGAACCGGCCTGGGCCCAGGCATCGGGGTCATTCTTGAGGTCGGCAATGTCGCTATCGAGCGCGCCCTCGTAGCCGGCCCAAAGCGGCAAGCGCCACAGGGGATCAAACTGAGTGATCCCGGCCGCAGCAATTTCAGCCGCCAAGCCGTCATCGGCGGTCCAGAAGGGCACGATCTGGGGCCCGACCGCCATGCGGGCCGCGCCGGTCAGAGTGGCAAGGTCGAGGGTCAGAACGGGGTCGAACTCGGCGGCGCGGGTTAGCGCGTCCGCAAGGATCAGCCGGCCTTCAGCATCGGTATTGCCCACCTCAATCGTCAAACCTTTGCGCGACGACAGAACATCGCCCGGCCGCATGGCATCGCCGCTGATGGCGTTCTCGACGGCCGGGACCAGCACCACCAGATGCACAGGGATGTTCAGCGCCATGACCATGCGCCCGAGTGCCAGGGCGTGCGCGGCACCGCCCATGTCTTTCTTCATCAGCCGCATTCCGGCCGATGACTTGATGTCCAGTCCGCCCGTATCAAACACGACGCCTTTGCCGACCAGCGCCAGAGTAGGATGGGAGGCATCGCCCCATTCCAGCTCGATCATACGCGGGCTGCGCGTTGGGTGGGCGGCGCGACCGACCGCATGCACGGCGGGATAGTTGGCGTCTAGCAGGGCTTCGCCGACAACGCAGCTGACCTTTGCGCCATAGGCCTGGCCAATCTCGCGCGCGATGGTCTCGATCTGGAGCGGGCCGAGATCGTTGGCTGGAGTATTGATCATGTCACGCGCAAGGACACAGGCCTGTGCCACCGCATTCAGCCGGGCCAGATCCATGCCGGCGGGTGCCAACAGGCGTGGCCGGGTCTCCTCCTCCAGGCGGCTGCGGTATCGGTCGAAACGGTAAGACCCTAGGGCGAAGGCCAGGGCAGAATCGAAATCGCCGAAACCGGGCGCGAAGGCATAGTCGCCAGGGGGCAGCTTCGCCGCCAGGGCGCGACAGGCCATCGGATCGGCCGGGCCATCGCCAATGCCAAACAAAACGGATTCGACACCGCTTTCCCCCGGCAGAACGAGCACCTGGCCGCTCTTGCCGGTGAATCCCGAGATCTGCGCCAGGGCACGCGCCGAAAGGCGATCGGCCAGGAATGTTGCTGCCGCCGCCGGCGTCAGGGCGTGGACCAGCTTAACGTCGATGGCGTCCCGCGCCTCAATGACTGGTTCGAACATACTTAACGCTTCCTTGATGACCCTAGCGCCAGACTTGCCGGCGTAACGCCTCTGTTAGAGCTGCCTTAGCATGCGTCGCATGACGCGCCTTCTCGCAGCCCGATCAAAAAATACGCGCCCGACAACCTGACCGGGACGGACAAATACTACCTATGTCCCCGGCTTACGAACACAGTCTGGCGGGTCATCTCTTAGACCGGAAGTTTTCCCGCCAGCGCCGTGACCAGCGGATGCGATGGCAGGGTTTTTCCATCAAGAGACGTAACGGCACGGATGCCAACCAGGCTATTGGTAAGGAACACCGCCT
>CANKEA010000012.1 GCA_947480815.1 Caulobacterales bacterium
CCCCCGGCCATACCCCCGGCGCGGCAACCTATTTCATCAACACCATGGAGAACGGTAAGCCGGTTCAGGTGGTCTTCGGCGGCCCGCCCAACCCCAACACCGGCAGCGCTGAGTACGATACGCGGCCCGCCGACGCCTTCGCCGCCTACGCGGCCCTGCGGCTGATGCACCCCGACATCATGATCACGGGCCATCCGGCCAATCTGCTCAAGGGCAAGCTAGAGGCCCTCTGGGCCGGCAAGGGCCCTAGCCCGCTGACCCTCGCGCCCGGCCAGTGGGAGAAAATGATCAACGATTCCGAAGCCAACTTCAGGCGCAAGCTGGCCACGGGCGAGGCGAGCGGCGGCGGCGGCGACTGACCCCTAGCGGGACAGGCTGTCGATCCACCCTGGCAACTCAGCCAGGGTGGCAAGCTCAGCATAGCGCGGGTGCCCGGTCGGAATTTCCGCCAGTTCGTGCGCCCAGGTGATTGGATAGGGAATATAGGCGGCGTAGGCACCGGCCTGCAGGGCTGGCAAGATGTCGGACTTCACCGAATTTCCGGCCATGACCGCGCATTCGGGCCCTGGCCCATAGCGGCTGAAGATTTTGCTGTAGGTGTCGGTGGTCTTCTCGCTGACGATCTCCACGCCGCTGAAAAGATCGCCAAGGCCCGAGGCCGCCAGCTTCTGCTCCTGATGCAGCAGGTCGCCCTTGGTGATCAGCACCAGCCGGTATTTGTCGGAAAGTTGCGAAAGCGCCGTCTCCACACCCGACAGGGGCTCGACCGGATGGATCAGCATCTCGCGCCCGGCGGCGAGGATTTCTCGGATCACACGGGTCGATACAGCCCCGTCCGTCAGCTCCATGGCGCAGTCGATCATGCAAAGTGTAAAGCCCTTCGCACCGTAGCCGTAGAGCCGCAGATAGCGGCTTTCCACGTCAGCCAGCCGGGCCATGATCTGGACCTCATCGCCGAACTCAGCCAGCAGTTCGACGAACCGAGCCTGGGTCAGTCGGAAGACGGTCTCGTTGTGCCAAAGCGTGTCATCGGCATCGACGCCGACCGTGGTGATTGCAGCCATGAACGGTCTCTAGCAGATTGTGTCGCGCTGGGGGATTGGCCCTGGCTTCTGGGGCCCCGATGAAATCCAAACAAATCGGCGATGCGGCGGAGCGGCTGTTCCAGAAGGCCTTAGCTGCAAGTGCCAGTGGCGACGTCGTCCAGGCCGAACGACTCTACCGCCTCGCCATCGGCATGGTCGCGGGCCGCAGCGAACCGCGCCACAATCTGGGGGCCCTGCTGCGCAGCCTTGGGCGCCTTGAGGAGGCGCGCGACCTGCTGGCCTTCGTGCTGGTGCGCGAGCCGGATCTGGCCGAAACCCGTTATGCCCTCGGCATGGTGCTGATGGGGCTGGGCGATTATCCGGCTGGCTGGCCGCTGTATGAGTCGCGGCGCGACCTGCCCGCACTGAAGGTCATCGCGCCGATCCTGGGCTTTTCCCGAGTGGAAAGGAGAGCCCCTGGCCGGCAAACGAATCGTGCTGTTTCCTGAGCAGGGGCTCGGCGACAATATCCAGTTCGCCCGCTTCGCCCTGACCCTGCGCGACCGCGGGGCACAGGTGCTGATGTTGTGCCGCCCGCCGCTACGGAGCCTTTTACAACAGAGCCTAGACGGCGTGGAGGTGCTGGCCGCCGAGGGTCAGGTCGAGATGGGAGAGCCGGACTATTGGGCGCTGTTCGGCTCCCTGCCGCGATGGCTGGGCTGCACCCTGGAGACAATCCCAAACGCCCCTTACCTTCGTGCGCCTGCCGGCGCACGCCTGCGCGATGATGCCCCCCGTATCGGTCTCGCCACAAAGGGCAATTCGATGCACCAGAACGACGCTCGGCGCTCGTTGCGGGTCAGTGATGTCGAACGGCTGAAGGCAATTCTGGATCCTACTGTGAGCCTTCACCCCGAGGATAGCGGGGCCAAGGACTTTGCCGACACCGCCGCGATTGTGGACGGGTTGGACCTTGTGGTCTCGGTGGATACCTCGGTCGCCCACCTTTCTGAGGCCATGGGTAAGCCCGCTATTGTGCTCATTCCTGGCTTCGCAACAGACTGGCGCTGGATGCACGGTCGTGAGGATTCACCCTGGTATCCAAGCCTAAGGTTGCTGCGCAGCGGCGTCGATGGCGACTGGAGCGACGCCTTCGCACAGCTTGAAACCCTCTTGGCGAGTTGACCGCGAGCGCTGCGACCCCTACCTAGCGCCCGCCCCTTTCACCTGAAGAGTCGCCGCCATGGCCTCTGCGCAAAACACCCTTCCGCCCAGAACCACCGGGGTGCTCGTACTCGCCGACGGAACCGTCCTGGCGGGCCTTGGCTGCGGCGCGATCGGATCACGCGTTGGCGAGGCGTGCTTCAACACCGCCATGACCGGCTATCAGGAAATCCTGACCGACCCATCCTACATGGCGCAGATCGTCGCCTTCACCTTCCCGCACATTGGCAATGTCGGGACCAATAGCCTGGACCTCGAACAGATCTCCGGGGCCAGCGACACCGCGGCGCGCGGCGCGATCTTCCGCGACGCCCCGACCCCGCCAGCCAATTATCGGAGCGAGGCGGATTTCGACGAGTGGATGAGGCGACGCGACGTTGTCGGCATTTACGGCGTCGATACCCGCGCCCTGACACTGGCCATCCGTGAGGGCGGCATGCCGCATGCGGTGATTGCGCACAGCCCCGACGGCCTGTTCGACCTCGAAGCCCTCAAGGCCCAGGCCCGCAGCTGGAGCGGTATCGTTGGGCTGGATCTGGCCAAGGACGCCACCTGCCTTCAGCCGTTCGATTGGTCCGAAGGCCTGTGGTCATGGGAAGAAGGCTACGCGGCACTGACCGATCCAAGGTTCAACGTTGTGGTCCTCGACTACGGCGTTAAGCGCAACATACTGCGTGGCCTGACCTCTATCGGTGCCAGGGTAACGGTCGTGCCGGCCAGCACGTCCGCCGAAGCCATTCTGGCCCGCAAGCCCGATGGTGTCTTGCTGTCGAACGGCCCGGGCGATCCGGCCGCCACCGGCGAATATGCGGTTCCAGAAATTCAGAAACTGGTCGAGAGCGGCACGCCCGTGTTCGGCATCTGCCTGGGACATCAGATGCTGGCCCTGGCCCTGGGTGCCGAGACTGTGAAGATGGAGCAGGGCCACCACGGTGCCAACCATCCGGTGAAGGACCTGACCACCGGTAAGGTCGAAATCGTCTCTATGAACCACGGCTTCACCGTCGACCGGGCGACCCTGCCAGAGGCCGTGATAGAAACGCATATATCGCTGTTTGACGGCACCAATGCGGGTATCGCCCTGAAGAACAGGCCGGTGTTCAGCGTGCAGCACCACCCCGAAGCCAGCCCCGGCCCGACCGACAGCCTCTATGTGTTTGAGCGCTTCGCGGACCTGATGCGGAAGGCCTAGCGGCTAGGTCTGCCCGGCCAGGACGGGCAATTTGTCTGCGCGGGTATGGGCGGTGTCAGCGCCTAGATCAGCAGCCTTTCGGCCCTTGCCTATCATGGCTCCCGCAGCGGATGTTTTGTGGCCACGACCTCGCGCAGGCGCTCTTGGGCAACATGGGTATAGATCTGGGTGGTCGCGATGTCGGCATGGCCGAGCAGGGTTTGCACCACACGCAGATCGGCACCGCCTTCAAGAAGGTGGGTGGCAAAGGCATGCCGCAAGGCGTGCGGGCTCACCTTGTCGGACTCGATGCCGGCGGCGATGGCGGCATGGTCCAGCAACTGGGCGAAACGACGTGGGGTCAGTCTGCCAGCAGCGCCGCGCGACGGGAACAGCCAGGGGCTGGTTTGTCCCGCCTTCATGAAATCCGCCCGCACCGGAAGATAGGCCTTTACACCGGCCCGCGCGGGGCCGCTCAGCGGGACCAGTCGCTCCTTGCCGCCCTTACCTCTTACCATCAGATAGGCCGGGTCCTGCGCCAGAGCCGCCAGCGGCAGGGCGGTGAGTTCCGAAACGCGTAACCCCGAGGCGTAGATCAGCTCGACCATACAGGCCAGCCGCAAGCCCTGGCGGCTTTCCTGTGCCCCCGCCGCCTGGATCAACCGCACCACCTCGTCATGCGACAGCACCTTCGGCAGGGGCCGGCCCTGTCGCGGGGCAGCCACACGCCGCGAAGGATCATCGATCCGCCAGCCCTCGCCCAGCACGAATCTGTAGAACTGCCGCACCGCCGCGCGGCGCCGAGCGGCTGTGGCGGCGGAAAGGCCACGCACCGCAAGGTCGGCGAAATAGGCTTCAATGCGCGGGGCCTCGACAGTGGCGAACTCCTCGCCCTTGCTCTTCAGCCAGCCCGCGGCGTCTGCCAAGTCGCGGCCATAGGCCGACAACGTATTGCGGGCCGCGCCGCGTTCGGCCGCCATCATCTCCAGGAAGGCTTCCGGCCACCCCGCGCCGTTTGCCTGACCACTCATTTGAGATCCAGCACGATCAGGCCTTCGATGGCCAAGGCGCGCGCGTCACGATCAAGCCCGACCTGGCTTAGCGCTCGCACGGTGCGGGCGCGGTCGGCCGGGGCGACGGCAGCGTCGCTGATCGACAGGGCCAAAAGCGCAGTTTCGCCCTTGAGCCCAGCCTGGGCGGCCAGATCGAGCGCCAGCAATCGTCCGGGCAAGGCGGCCCCCCGCGCTGTAGTGAATTTGGCTAGCTCGGCCCGCGCTTGCGGACCCACGGCCCCTGCAAAAACACTGAGGATCAAGGCCCCGGACTGGGCCGGAACTGAACCGGCAACACCGCGCTCGACCAAACGATCGAAGGTCTGCGGATCGCTGCGTCCCGAAGCCACAGCGATGGCCCCGTCGAGCAGGGCGAGATCGACCGCGGACGCCTCAACAATCGCCTGGCGCACGGCCAGTGCTGTCTTGAGATCACCAGCGACGAGGGCCGCGCGGGCGAGCAGCACGCCATCGGGCAGCGGCGCGCCGGCACCCGCCTGGGCGGCGATTACCGGGGCGGCGGTTCTGGCGGCAGCCGTTAAGGCATCGACGGTTCTGGCCTTGCGCAAATTACCCAGACTGACGGTGATGTCGGCGTCAGGCGCGGAGGTGCCGCCGCCGTTCAGCACATTGGCAATCGCTGGGGTCGCCGTGGCCATCGCCCGGGTCAGGTCGAGCATCAGCCGCTTTGAGAGAGCATAGTCCGCGCCAGCGCGCAGCGAAGCAGGACCGGGATCGCCTGCCTCGGCCAGCAGCACCGCCATCATGCGCGCGAAGACGGGTTCCCTGCCGCTGGCGGTAGCCAAGCTCAACGTTACCGCCGCCGCGTCGGTCTGGCCGCCAATCGCCTGACAAAGGCTGCGGACCTTCAGCCAATAGGCCGTACCCCTGTCCACGGTCAGGGCGTTGGCAATACGGCAGGCTTGGTCGTCATGGCCCAGCACCAGGGCTGTCTCCGCCGCCGCCTGCGACAGGGCGCCGTTGCCGCCAATATTGCTCATCCGGTCCAGCGCCGCCTGGGCACCGGCTGCGTCGCCCAGTGCCAACAAGGCTTGGGCCCGGGCTGCGGCAAGCGCTTGGTCCGCCCCCGCACCGTCCGGAGCACTGGCCGCCGTCGACAGCAGGCGCACCGCCAGGGCCTTAGCCGCGGGTGAAAGCAGCTTGGTTCCCAACTGCGGGATCAGGTCGCGCGCGACCCCGGCGCTGGAGCCTTTCCAGAGGTCGGCCGGCAATCCCGTGTCGCGCCGTCCGCCGGAAAACAGATCGAGCGTCTGCAGGTTTGAGACTTCCACGCCAGGCGCGGGCGACGCGACAGGCGAAACCGTCTCCTGGGATCGGGCGGCGAGCGGTACCAACAGCAGGACAATAGCGAGCAGATGCGGTGTTGGGTTCACGCGAAAAGGTCTCCGTTGGGCTCACTCAACGCAGAAACGATACGCCAGCCTGCATTATCGGAAAACCCTGGCCATTGGCGGGCGCCCAGCGGACATGTAAATGGATAGCCCATGACCGTCGTTCCCGCCCTGAAGTTCCGAACCATCGCCCTGGTCGGGCTGATGGGCTCGGGCAAGAGCAGCATTGGCCGTCGCCTCGCCGCCGCCCTGGACATGCCGTTCAGAGACTCCGATTCAGAGGTCGAAACGGCCGCCGGGCAATCGGTGTCTGAGATCTTCGCGGACCTGGGCGAAAGCGCCTTTCGCGATGGCGAGCGCCGGGTGATTGCTCGGCTACTGGACGAGCCACCGCATGTGCTGGCCACCGGCGGCGGTGCCTTCATGAACGCCGAAACCCGCGCCCTGATCCAGGACAAGGCTATTTCCGTCTGGCTCAAGGTCGATCTCGACGTTATCGCACGCCGCATCGGCCGCAAGGGCACCCGCCCCTTGTTGGCCGGCCGCGACCCTGGCACGGTGCTGCGCGATCTGGCCGCACAGCGCTATCCCGTCTACGCCCAAGCCGACATCACGCTAGAAACCGGCAACACCCCGCACAAGGCGGCCGTCGATGCTGTAATTCAAGCCCTGCAGGCCCATCTGGAAAAGACCGTGACATGAACAGGATGGTTGTCTCAGTCGGTCTCGGTGCCCGTACCTATGACGTGATTATCGGGCCAGGCCTGGTCAATAGCGCAGGTGCCTTGGTCGCACCGATGCTGAAGGCACAGCGCGTGGCGGTCGTCACAGATTCTAATGTCGGCGAATATCATGCGGAAAGGCTGGCTTGGGCTCTCGAAAAAGCCGGGATCGCCGTCAACACCATCGTCGTTCCGGCGGGCGAGGCGACGAAAAGCTGGGACGGCCTATCAGGCCTTTCCGCCCGCCTGCTTGCGCTCAAGCTTGACCGCGGCGACCTGATCATCGCGTTCGGTGGCGGTGTTGTCGGCGATCTCGCCGGCTTCGCAGCGGCAATCTACAAGCGCGGCATTGGCTTCATCCAGATTCCGACCAGCCTGCTGGCACAGGTCGATAGTTCGGTCGGCGGCAAGACGGCAATCGACACGCCACAGGGCAAAAACCTAATCGGTGCCTTCCACCAGCCGCGTCTGGTGCTGGCGGACCTAGATGTTCTGGCCACCCTGCCTGACCGTGAGATGGCCTGTGGCTATGCCGAGGTGATCAAGTACGGGCTACTTGGCGACGCCGAATTTTTCGGCTGGCTGGAAGCCAACGGCCACGCCGTTTTGGCGCGCAATAACGCCGCTCTGGCGCATGCCGTCGGCCGTTCGGTGCAGATGAAGGCCCAGATTGTCGCGGAGGACGAGCACGAGACAGGACGCAGAGCGCTGCTGAACCTGGGCCATACCTTCGGCCACGCCCTTGAGGCCGAGACCGGCTTTGGCGACGAACTCAAACATGGCGAGGCTGTCGCCGCTGGCTGCGTCCTGGCCTTTGCCTTCTCGGCCCAGCTTGGGCTTTGCGCGCAGGAAGACGCATCGCGCGCCGCCGCCGTGTTCAAGGCGGCTCGCCTGCCCACCACCCTGGCCGACCTGCCCAGACAAAATCTGAACGCCGACGCCCTGATAGACCACATGGCCCAGGACAAGAAGGCGGCCGGCGGAAAGCTGATCTTTATCCTGGCGCGTTGCATTGGCGAGGCCTTCGTTGCCCGCGATGTGGATACGGCAAAGCTGCGCCAATTCCTCATCGCCCAAGGAGCATCGTCTTGAACATCTGGGCCATCATCGCCAGCCTTGGCCCCCCCTTGCTGTTGCTCCTGGGCATCGGTGCCATGATCGCCGCGGCCGAGACCTCCATGACCGCCGCCAGTCGGGGCCGCATGCACCAACTGGAACGTGACGGCGACCACGCCGCCCGCCGGGTCAACAGGCTGATGTCCAATCAGGAGAACATGATCGGGGCGATCCTGCTGTCGAACACCGTGGTCAATATCAGTGCCTCGGCCCTGACCACCAGCGTGCTGTCCGTGACGTTCCCTGGTCCAGTTGGGGCGGTGATCGCCACCGTCGTCATGACCATCCTTATCGTGGTTTTCGGCGAAATTCTGCCCAAGACTCTGGCCATCGGTCGGCCCGAGAACGTGGCCCGCACCCTATCTCTGCCGACGACTTGGTTGGTGAAACTGGTCGGACCCCTTGCACATGCCGCGCAGTGGATTGTGCGCAAAACCCTGGGTCTTTTCGGCATCAAAATGGACATGGAGACCGACGTACTGGCCGCGCACGAGGAGATCCGTGGCGCGGTGGAATACCATCACTCCGAAGGCCTGGTGGAAAGCCGCGACCGCTGGATGCTGGGCGGTGTGCTGGATCTGTCGGGCCGCGACGTCTCCCAGGTCATGGTGCATCGCAAGTCGATCGCGCTACTCGATGCGGACGAGACGCCGCGAACCCTGGTCGACCAGCTCTTGGCATGCGGTCACAGTCGCGTTCCGCTCTACCGCGACGAACCCGAGAACATCATTGGCGTGCTGCATGGCAAGGACCTGATGGGGGCGCTGGCGCGGCCCGGCGTCGACATCGAGGCCCTCGACGTCGTGGCTCTGGCGCGCGAGCCCTGGTTTATCCCCGACACCACCAACTTGAAGGACCAGCTCAACGCCTTCCTCAAGCGCCGCAACCATTTCGCCCTGGTGGTCGATGAATATGGCGGCTTGCAGGGACTGGTTACCCTCGAGGACATCCTTGAGGAAATCGTTGGCGAGATCGAGGACGAGCATGACACCGGCGTCTCCGGGGTGCGGCGCCAGGCCGACGGATCGGTGCATGTCGACGGCGAGGTGGCGGTCCGCGACCTGAACCGCATAATGGACTGGGATCTGCCCGAGGATGAAGCTGTGACCGTGGCCGGTCTTGTGATCCATGAGGCCCAGACCATTCCTGAACCCGGCCAGACCTTTATTTTCCACCATCACCGTTTCCAGGTGCTGCGGCGGGCCCGCAATCAGATCACCGCCCTCCGCGTCAGCCCCCGACTCGAGGATGGCTCAGACGCCTAGGGGCAAGGCCCGAACGCGGACACTAGGAAATTCGTGCTGAATTCCGCGTCACGGGCGGAAACAGGCACCGGCGCGGTCACCGTGAGTCTGTTCTATCGCGGCAGCACCACCGGCCTAAACCGGCTCGCCCGGCGCGATCGCCTTGATCGACAGCGCATGAACCGCCCCCGCCAGTTCCACACTGAGCGCCTGGTTGACCGCCCGCTGACGCGCAACCCTCGAGAGACCGTAGAAAGCATTCGATTCGATAATCACGGTAAAATGGCTCTCACCGCCGGGATTGTGCCCTGCATGACCGGCGTGCTTGTCGCTATCGTCCGTCAGTTCCAAGCGCATTGGCTGGAAGGCCAGGGTCAGTTTTTCGCGAATGGCTGCGGCTATGGGTCCCACTCATGCATCTCCGTCGCTGTGCATTCTTTAAATCGTCGAACAGGCACCTTACAGTGCTCCGATGAGTGGCGCGTTCGAATATCGGCCGAAGTTTATCGACATACGGGTGAGGCCGCCCAAATCCGAGGATGAGGCCAAGGCCGACGTCTTCACCCTCAAGCCTGGGGAGCGGGCCTGCGACCACGCGGGCTGCCGCACTGCGGCGGCCACTCGCGCGCCGAAATCGCGTGACATGCTGAACGAGCACTACTGGTTCTGTGCGCGGCACGCGGCTGAGTACAACAAGAGCTGGGACTTTTTCGCCGGCATGAACGAATCGCAAATTCGGGCAGCGCAGGAAGCGCGCAGTACCGGCGAACGCCCCACTTGGGACTTCCGCGCCAGCGCGAATTCGCGGGAAGCCGCTTCCAGCCGCGCCCGCGGCCTGGCCGACGCCTTTGCCAAGTTTAGCCGCGGCCGCCCCGCCGCAGCCGCCGATCCGGCGGCCGAACGGGCCCGCAAACTCGGACGGCTGGAACGAAACGCCTTAGCCGACCTGGATCTGGAGGCCTCGGTCGAACCCGCAGCCGTCCGCGCCCGCTATACAGAGCTGGTCAAGCGCTGCCACCCGGATGCCAACGGCGGCGACCGCTCGGCCGAGACCAAGCTGCAGCACGTTATCAAGGCCTACAAGATTTTACGCAAGGCCGGCCTGGCCTAGTTCCGGCTAGGTCACCGGCTCGAGCGTGGACGGCGTGGGCAAAAACCATTGGCGTCGATTAGGGCTGCCGATTCAAAACAAGCCCCTGCGGATTAGCCCGGCCTGAAACTCGGATCGGCCCAGCCGACATTGAATTTGCGGCCGTCGGGGAAGGTCACCACACCAAAGGTGCCCATGTTGGAGCCATTACGCGCGGGATTAGTGATGATTCCGTAGGTGGTACCAACCTTATAGCCATCCATCCCCGGCATGTTGGCGCGCTTGAGCAAGGCGGGACTGGGCGCTTGGAAAACCCACGGGGTATATTTGCCGTCGTGCGCCTTGATCATGAAATGGAAGATGACATGCGGACTGATCCAATCGACCTGGGTCAGCACGCCCGTCATTGTCTTGGTCTTGTTGAGATCGAACTGAGCGTCGAGAGCATGATGGGCGCTGGCCACCGAAGCGCTAGACAGCGCCAGCACGGCAGCGATCACGGCGATAGGGTTTTGGCTGCGCGTCATGAGTTCCTCAGTGAGCCCACCTTCAATACGGCCTGCGCGTCCTCAACACTCGTTACAGCCTCACTTCGCTAGGATATGGGCGAAAGGCCGTTTCCCAACCGATACAAAAACGATAAGCCAAAACTGTCATGACTGAAACTACTGAAACATCTCCCGACACGCCGGACACCCTCCTCGGCCTTCTGCCCGACCGATGTGTCAAGGTGCAGGACCTGTTCGGTATCGATAGTGACCTTGAGGTCCCGGCCTTCGCCACACGTGATGAACATGTGCCGGAGGTGGACCCGGCCTATGTGTTCGATCCGCAAACGACGCTGGCGATCTGCGCCGGCTTCGCACGTGACCGCCGGGTGATGATCCAGGGCTCTCACGGCACCGGTAAGTCGACCCATATCGAGCAAGTCGCGGCACGGCTGAACTGGCCGATGGTGCGGGTGAACCTCGACAGCCACGTCTCGCGGATCGATCTGGTCGGCAAGGACGCTATCGTGGTGCGCGCGGGCAAGCAGGTCACCGAATTCCGCGAAGGCATGCTGCCCTGGGCCCTGCAGCGGCCGATCGCCCTCGTTTTCGACGAATATGACGCGGGCCGGCCCGATGTGATGTTTGTGATCCAACGCGTGCTAGAGGCCGGCGGCAAGCTGACGTTGCTCGACCAGAACCGGGTGATCCGCTCCAACCCTTATTTCCGCTTGTTTGCCACCAGCAACACTATCGGTCTGGGCGACACGACGGGGATGTATCACGGCACACAACAGATCAATCAGGCCCAGATGGACCGTTGGTCGATTGTCACAACGCTGAACTACCTCACCCACGACGTGGAAATGCAGATCGTCGCCGCCAAGTCACCGTTCTACGACAATCCGGAGGGCCGCAAGAATCTTGCCTCGATGGTCCGGGTGGCCGAAATGACCCGTAACGCCTTCATGAACGGCGACATCAGTACCGTCATGAGCCCGCGTACCGTGATTACCTGGGCGCAAAACGCCGAGATTTTCGGCGGCGACCTGGCGCTGTCCTTCCGCATGACCTTCCTAAACAAGTGCGACGAACTGGAGCGGCCGACAGTGGCCGAGTTCTTCCAGCGCGCCTTTGGCCAAGACCTGCCCGAAAGTGCTGTGCGGGTGAAGGTCGCCTAGCCACGTCCATGGCGGGCGGGCCACTGGTCAGCGGGCGGCGGGGCGGATCTAAAGCTTAGAGAAGAACGCCGCCGCTTGGGCCCGGAATTCCGGCGTCGCCAGTTGGGCCACGAAAACGGCCGCTTCTGTATCAATACGCTCATGCAGCTTATCAGCCGACATGCGCAGCAATCGCTTAGACGCGCGCACCGCTCCGACCGGCTGGGCAACGATCGCCTGGGCGAGAGCGCGCGCAGCCCCTAACGGATCGGTGTCGACCTCGTTGATCAGACCCAATTGTAGTGCCCGCTCGGCGCCGACTGGCCGGCCTAGGAGCAGCATTTCCGCCGCCAGCCGGTGGCCGACCAGTTCCGGCAGCAACAGGCTGGATCCGGCCTCGGGGGTTAGCCCTAGCTTCACAAAGGGCATCATCAGACTCGCGTCGGGCGCGGCGACGACGAGATCGCAGTGCAACAAAAGGGTTGCCCCCACCCCAACCGCCCGTCCCTGAACTGCGGCGATTAGTGGCAGTTCGAGCGCCGCCAGCGCATGCAGAAAGCGCAACACCGGGCTTCCTGGCGATAGGGCTTTGGGGCCCGAATGGACAAAATCCAGCAGGTCGTTACCGGCGCAGAAGTCCGCCCCTTCCGATGCGATCAGCACGCAGCGCAACTCAGTATCGCTATTGGCCTCATTCAGGAAATCCGCCATGGCCGCGTACATGGAACCGGTCAGCGCGTTCTTCTTGGCGGGCCGTGTCAGGGTGAGCTCCAGCACCCCGGCGTCGCGTTTAATCTGGATATCGGCCATGCTTAGCGCGCAAGATGCACCCCGGCCGGGGCCGGGCGGTCTGGATCGAGAAAGAAGTCGCGAAACAGCTGCAGGCCCGGCGTGACACTATAGGGCTCGAAATCCGTGACCCCAGCGGCAGCCAGCACCTCGTCGTCAACCAGGAACTCACCGGTCAGGTTCCGTGATGCCTGCACGAAGATGGCGTGAGCGGCATCGGCCATGATCTCCGGCTTGCGGCTGCGGCGTAGCATCTCGCCACCGCCGAGTGCGA
>CANKEA010000013.1 GCA_947480815.1 Caulobacterales bacterium
CGATCCAGTTCAGGCCCGGCCATTCGCCGAACTCCAGCCCGCGCGTGGCCAGAAGCTGCATGCCCACGCACACGCCCAGGAATGGCGCGCCGCGTTGCTCGACAGCCTCGATCATCGCCTCGATCAGGCCCCCGCGTTCGCCAAGAGCCCCCATGCAAGCCGCGAAGGCCCCAACGCCGGGCAAGACGATGCGCTCTGCGCGCGCGACCACGTCGGGGTCATCTGTCAGGATGACCCGCGAAGCGTCGCCGGCCGCCACGGCAAGCGCCTTGGCCGCTGAGGGCAGGTTCCCCGAGCCGTAGTCGATCAGAACGACATTCGACATTACGCGCTACAGAACGCCCTTGGTCGAGGGGGCCAGCCCCAGGGTCTTGGGATCGAGTTCGACCGCCTGCCGCAAAGCCCGGGCCAGCGCCTTGAAGCCGCTCTCAGCGATGTGGTGGCTATTGGTCCCGTAAAGGGTTTCCAGATGAACGCAGGCCCCGCAGTTCATCGCGAAGGCGTGGTGAAACTCTTTGAACAGCTCGGTGTCCATGTCGCCGACCTTTGGGGTTTTAAACTCTACCTTCCAGATCAGATAGGCGCGGTTCGACAGATCCAGGGCGCAGCGGCTCAAGGTCTCGTCCATCGGAATATAGACGCTACCAAACCGCCGGATGCCCTTGAAGCCATCCAGGGCCTTGGCGAACGCCTGGCCAATGACGATGCCGGTGTCTTCGACCGTATGGTGCATGTCGATGTGCAGATCGCCCTTGGTCTCGACCTCCACGTCGAACCCGCCGTGGCGCGCAAAGCTTTCCAGCATGTGGTCGAAGAACCCCACGCCTGTGGAGATCGTGGACTTTCCGGTCCCGTCGAGATCGATAGAGACCTTGATCTGGGTCTCTTTGGTTTCGCGAACAATGCGGGCCATGCGGGCCATGCGGGGCTCCTTCAGGGGACTAGTCGCCCCAATCCTCTGCAATATGGGCGGTTGCCAGGTCTTTCAAGGCGGTCTGGGGCCGCGGGCCGTAGTGCGAGATCACTTCGGCGGCCGCCAGCGAGCCCAGCCGAGCGCAGACCTCAAGCGGTTTTTCCTGCGCCATGCCGAACAGGAAGCCCGCAGCGTACTGGTCGCCGGCCCCTGTGGTGTCAACGATTCGGTCGACCCGCACCGCCTCCACAGCGATTCGGTCATTACCGCACACCACGACCGACCCCGCCGCGCCGCGGGTGATAGCGGCCATCGGGACCTCACTGGCCAGCCTGGAGGCGGCCACGTCGAAATCGGTGGTCTGGTAGAGCGAAAGCAGCTCGGATTCGTTGGCGAAGACCAGGTCGATTTGCGAGCGGACGAATCCTAGCAGGGCATCGCGGTGGCGCTCGACCATGAATGCATCGCTGAGCGTCAGGGCGATCTTGCGGCCATTGGCTCGCGCGAGCCCGGCCGCCTTGGCAAAGGCGGCGCGGGCCTGCGCCAGGTCGAACAGATAGCCTTCCAGATAAACCAGGGCTGCACCCTCGATCAGCGCCGGCTCGATGTCGTCGGGGGTCAGCTCATTGGCGGCACCCAGAAAGGTGCACATCGTCCGCGCGCCGTCTGGCGTGACGTTGATCAGGCTGCGGCCGCTGGCGGGGCCGCCCACCAGCCGGGGGACGTCGAAATGCACCCCGATGGCCGTGATGTCGTGGGCGAAGATGTCGCCCAACTGATCGTTCGCCACCTTGCCGATGAAGGCGGCGCGTCCGCCGAAACTGCCGATGCCGGCCACGGTATTGCCGGCCGAACCGCCCGAGGTTTCTAGGGCCTGGCCCATGCGGGTGTAGAGGCTGGCGCTGTGTTCCTGGGTTACGAGCTGCATCGAATTTTTGTTCAGGCCCTCGGCGGCCAGGAAGGCGTCATCGCACTGGGCGATCACGTCGACGATGGCATTGCCGATGGCGGTGACGTCGAATCGGGCGGTCATAGGGCGGCCTCATGGTGGAGCCCCCCGCCTATCACGGGAAGAATAGGTCGCGCGAGGGGCAGAGGCCGGCGACCGGGCATTCGTGGCATTTCGGGCGGCGCGCGATGCAAATGTATCGCCCATGCAGGATCAGCCAGTGGTGGGCGCGGGTCAGGAAGGGTGCGGGGATGATCGCCGTCAGTTCCAGCTCAACGGCATCGGGTTTCTTTGCGGCGCTAAGCCCAAGGCGGTGGGACACGCGGAACACATGCGTGTCGACAGCGATGGCCGGCTCGACGTTCAGTTCATTCAGCACCACGCTGGCGGTTTTACGCCCCACACCCGGCAGCTCCTGCAGGGCCTGGCGGTCCAGCGGCACCGCGCCGCCGTGGCGCTCGATCAGCAGGCGCGACATGGCGATCAGGTTCTTGGCCTTGTTGCGGAACAGGCCAATTGAATTGATGAAGCTAATCACTCCAGCTTCCCCAAGCGCCAAGATCGCCTGCGGGGTGTTGGCGGCCGCGAATAGCTTGGCGGTGGCCTTGTTGACGCCAACGTCCGTGGCCTGGGCCGACAGGGCGACAGCTGTGACCAGTTCGAACGGGGTCCTGTAATTCAGCTCCGTCCTGGGGTGCGCCGTTGCGGACTCGAACCGTTCGAATAACGCCTGGATGCGCGCCTTTTCCTTCGGTGCGCGGTGGTAGGTCGGGACTTTAGGAGGCTTCGCCATGGGCGCGACCATGACGGCCCTAGAAGCGGCAGCGCAAGTCTGCGATTCTCAGTCTCATGAACTTTTCTCCAGAAGAGGTTGACCGCTACGCCCGCCAGTTGGTGCTCCGGGAGCTGGGCGGGCCCGGCCAGCAGAAATTAAAGGTAGCTACAGTCGCACTTGTTGGTGTCGGGGGGCTGGGTGCCCCGGCGGCGCTTTACCTTGCGGCGGCCGGTGTTGGAAGCTTGCGGCTGATTGATGCCGACACGGTCGCCCTATCGAACCTGCAGCGCCAGGTCCTCTACACGCTTGACGATATTGGCGTTGCGAAGACGGCGGCGGCGGCGAACGCTTTGGCAGCGCTCAATCCGCATGTCGCGGTCGATCCTATCGCGCACGCTCTGACGCCAGACAACGCCACCGAACTCCTGGCCGGCTGCGACCTGGTGCTGGATGGCACGGACGATTTCACCACTCGGTTCGCGATCAACGCCGCCTGCCATTCGCTAAATATCTCGCTCGTCAGTGGGGCAATCGGCCGCTGGACCGGCCAGGTTGGGGTGTTTTCAGGCAAACCCTGTTATCGCTGCTTGGTCCCGGACATCCCGCCAGACGCTGAGACGTGCGCTGTTGTTGGCGTTGTCGGCGCCCTCGCTGGGGTTATCGGCACCTTGATGGCAGTCGAGGCAATCAAGCTGATTTCTGGTACCGGCGAGGCCCTGACCGGCCGCCTGTTGATCTATGACGCCCTACCCGCCCAGACCCGAACGATCAAGATCGCGCCTAACCCGGCCTGCCCGGTCTGTTCTACGCCGGCCTAGGTCTTCGATCTAGCGCAGTGCATGGCCCAAAATGCCTGTTCAAGATCCTGGGCGACCGACTCCCCCAAGCGCGAAAGAAAGCGATCGCCAGCGCGGGCGATGACGTGAACGCCCATCCAAAGGCTTTCAATGCTGGTTGTGACCCAGGGATAGGGGAACGGGTCTAGGCCGATGTCGACCTGGCTGTAATCATCAAGATAGGCGCCGCGCCCGTCAGAATGGCCCTTCAGGATCAGGCGGTCGGATTCGATGCCCCGGTCGGCGAAGCGCGCCTGGATTTGCCCGCGCATCGCGGGCTCGGCAACTTGTCGAGCCCGTAGCATCAGGCGTCTGTTGGGTACGGCTTGCAGGATGCGCGCCCAGACGCCGATTGCCGGCTCACTGCTCTTGGCCAGGTTATTAAAGTTGCCGAAGGTGACGTGGCCATTGGCGAGCGCCGGTAGCGCGCTGACCGGTCTACCCGCCGGGGATGCCACGCAGAAATAGGTCTTGGGTAGCCGCCAGAGGGTTTCGGTAAACGGCCCCTCCTCACCCGCCCTCGTCAAGCCGACCAAGGGCGGGCAGTGCGCTACCGAGATTACTGCGCGCGCCGGCCAGGCTAGGCTTGAGATGCACGGCGCGGCGGAAGGCCCGCTCTGCCGCATGAGTCTGACCGAGCCGTTCACGCGCCACGCCCGCGTTCAAATGGTCTTCCGCCCGGTTGGGATCCAGATCCACCGCCTGCAGCGCGCTATTCAATGCGGCCCGCGGCTGACCCAGCCGCAGCAGGGCAATGGCGAGGCTGACTGGGCTACGGTTAAGCTGGGGTCTAGCTCGATCGCACGGCGGAAAAGCGTTGCGGCCGCGGCCAACAGGCCGCTGTTATGCAGGGCGCGGGCCTCACGGACGGCGTTGGCATCTCCGGATTGCGCCAGGGCGATGCGCTCCAAGCCTAGGACTTCGGCACCGGTCGGACGATCACGGGCTCAAGGTTGGCCTTCACCTGCCGCGCGTCAAAGGCACGGCTTGTGCCGGCGGGCACCGGGCCCCTGTGCAGCGTGATCTCGGCACCGGCTTCGAATTTTTCCACCGTGCTGACGTCGAACCGATCATTCCAGAACGGATCGCCGAACAGGGGGCTGTGCCAACCATAGCCGCGGCCGTAGTAGCGCCAGTTTGGGCGGAAGAAGCCGAAACCCGGCCCATAGCGCGGGCCAAAGGCGAATGGATCGGGATCAACATAGGTCGCCCGGTCGCGGTCGGTATGGCGGTCGTCGACCTCGAACCAGTCGTAGCCTTGGGCCAGGGTCAGTTCGGCGGCGCGGTACAGCATGTAGCGCTCAACCGTATCCCGCTTGGTCAAGCTGTTGCCGTTGAAGGTCACGCGGTAATGGTCTGCCGTCAGGCGCGTGTCAGAAAACCCGCCCAAGGTGGGCCTCGCGGCGATTATTGGCTGGTAGGGGGTGGGCGTGGCGCAACCGGCAAGGGCCAGCACTGTGGCGGCTGCGGCTCCGACGATCAATAAACGGCGCATCTGCGCCTCCTTCGTTAAACGAACCGACTTCGCTAAAACGCCTCAAGATTGGGGCGGATGCGGGGCCATGGCGTCATAATTTGCGCCCGCGCGCCAGGGCCTAGCCGCCCGCGACCATCATCACGCGGAGGGCACCCGCAGCCGCGCCAAACAACAGCACGAACGCCGCCAAGGTCTGGATGCCAAAGCCCGGCCCCCGCTTGCCTGCCTCGGCCCAATAGCCGACGGCGTAGAGAATGCGGCCGACAATCCACACCACCCCGATCAGGGCCGCCAGGCGGTCATTCCAGTAGATTGAGAACAGCCACAACGAAGGCAGAAAAATCGGCAGCCATTCCAGGGTGTTGCCTTGCACCCGCAGGGCGCGTTCCACATTGGGGTTGCCGCTCATCGCCGGGGCGGCCACGCCGTGTTTGCGCCGGGCCAAGCCGACCTTTAGCCCGGCGATGAAATACAAAAACAACGCCGCGCAGGTGACGAGAGTGGTCCAGCCGTGGGATTGCAACATCGATGGTCTCCTCGATTTTTCAGCACACTGGCACGCTTGGCGCAGAGAGGCGAGACTGCCCCAGTGGACAGCCGGGTGAAGACGATCCGCGATGGCTATGGGTTCAAGCGATCGTGGAGGCCTAGACACCATCCCGTCGCGCCCGCTTGGCAGCGACGCGCAGGCGTAGGGCGTTGAGCTTGATGAAGCCGGCGGCGTCGCGCTGGTCGTAGGCCACCTTGCCTTCCTCGAAGGTCACGAGTTCCTGGTCGTACAGGCTATAGGGGCTGGTGCGGCCGATCACCGAAACATTGCCCTTGTAGAGCTTGACCCGCACCCGACCGGTGACCAAGGCCTGGGAGTGGTCGATGGCGGTCTGCAGCATCTCGCGCTCGGGGCTGAACCAGAAGCCGTTGTAGATCAGCGATGCATAGCGCGGCATCAGTTCGTCCTTTAGGTGCATGGACCCACGGTCGAGTGTGATGCTCTCAATGCCACGATGGGCCGCCAGCAGGATCGTGCCGCCTGGCGTCTCATAGACGCCGCGCGATTTCATACCGACGAAACGGTTCTCTACCAGGTCAAGTCGGCCCACGCCATTGTCGTGTCCCAGCTCATTTAGCTTGGTCAGAAGGGTAGCTGGGCTCATCGCCACGCCATCGATGGCGACAGGATCGCCCTTTTCGAAGTCCATCGTGAAGATTGTGGGCGTATCGGGCGCGTCTTCCGGGGCGATGGTGCGCATGTGCACAAACTCGGGCGCCTCGACGGAGGGGTCTTCCAGCACCTTGCCTTCCGATGAGGAGTGCAAAAGGTTGGCGTCGACACTGAACGGCGCATCGCCGCGCTTATCCTTGGCGATGGGAATTTGATGCTGTTCCGCGAAGGCCAGCAGCGCCTCACGGCTCTTGAATTCCCACTCCCGCCAGGGGGCGATGACCGTGATGTCGGGCTCAAGGGCATAGTAGCCCAGCTCGAACCGCACCTGGTCGTTGCCCTTGCCGGTGGCGCCGTGACAGACCGCGTCGGCACCGACCTTCCGCGCGATATCGATCTGCGCCTTGGCAATCAGCGGCCGGGCGATAGAGGTGCCCAACAGATACTGGCCTTCATAGACCGTATTGGCGCGGAACATCGGGAACACGTAGTCGCGCACGAATTCCTCGCGCAGGTCCTCGATGAAGATATTTTCCGGCTTGATGCCCAGGAGGAGCGCCTTCTTACGCGCCGGCTCCAGCTCCTCGCCCTGGCCCAGGTCGGCGGTGAAGGTCACAACCTCCGCGCCGTATTCGGTTTGCAGCCACTTCAGAATAATCGAGGTGTCCAGCCCGCCGCTGTAGGCGAGTACGACTTTCTTGACGGACTTCTGAGCGGGCATGGCAAATTCCTTGGGCGTTCGTGCAGGCGCCTTAAAGGGCGCCGGGCTTCGATCTTCAAGCAAAGATCGTCCTACTCGACGAGCCGGCCCTCATCGGCCAGGGAGATCATGCCGCGCCGCACCTGGGTTAGGTGGATAACAGCGAACAGAGGCGCAGCGCTGAGGCGCACCAGAAACACAATCAGAATCGTGTTCATGCTCAGCCGCGACGACAGGCTCTCAACTTTCAAATAGGCGCCCACCAGGAAGGCGATAATGACCAAGCCGCTCAGGCCCAGCGCCTTGCCCAGCCGCATTGACGGGCTGCCGTCGCGCCGCCATTGGATCGGAATTCTCGCCCCGGGCTTGATCCTGGACCAGGCCCAGCGCGAGTAGCCGGCCATCACCGACAGGGCGGCGATCCATAAGATATCGCCAAACAGCGAAAGGCCGTGCTGCAAGGCGTCGCTCCCCCTTTGGTGCTCAGACGGTGATTTGGGCACCCAACTCCACCACGCGTCCAGGCGGAATCTTGAAGAAGTCGGTGGGGTTGGCGGCGTTTTTCATCAGGAAGATAAACAGGTGGTCCTGCCAAAGCGGCATGCCGCTCTGGGCTGATGGCACGATGGAGCGGCGCCCGAGGAAAAAGCTTGTGGCCATAATATCGTATTTCAAACCCAGGCGTCGGCATTGGCCAAGTGCCTTGGGCAGGTTCGGGCTCTCCATGAAGCCGTAGGACACCACGACCTTTTGGAAATCGCCGTCGACCTTTTCGATTTCGATGCGGTCGGCGTCGGCCACACGCGGCTTGCCCGCCGTGCGCACCGTCAGGATCACGTTCTTTTCGTGTAGAACTTTGTTGTGCTTGAGATTGTGCATCAGCGCGACCGGCGTCATGTCTGGGTCGCCGGTCAGAAAGATGGCGCTGCCAGATACGCGGTGCGGCGGGCGGGTGGCCAAGATCTGCACCAGGTCCGCCAGGGGCACGCTGTCGCGCCGGGTCTTCTCGCTCAGAATCTGGGCCCCCTTGGTCCAGGTGACCATGACCATGACCAGGATGCCGCCGAGCACGAGCGGCAGCCAGGCGCCCTCGGGAATCTTCAACATGTTCGATGTGATGAACACGATGTCGACCATGGCTAGCGGCACCAGCAGCGCCCCAGTCTGGGTCAGGTTCCACTTCCAGATGAGGCGCACCACGACAAACGCTAACAGGGTGTCGACGAACATGGCACCCGTAACCGCGATACCATAGGCACCCGCCAGACGGTGCGAGCTCTGGAACACGAAAAGCAGCACCAGCACGCCAACCATCAGGAAGCGGTTGACCTGCGGCACGAAGATCTGTCCGGCCTGCGTCTCGCTAGTCCGCTTGATCTCGATGCGGGGCAGAAGGCCCAGCTGCACGGCCTGCTGGGTCATGGAGAAGGCCCCCGTGATCACGGCCTGGCTGGCGATGACGGTGGCAATGGTGGCCAGCACAAGAACCGGCCAATAGGCCGCCGTGGGCACCATATCCCAGAACGGATTACCGGCTGACTGCGGGCGGTGCAGGATCAGGGCACCCTGGCCCAGATAATTGACCAGCAGACAGGGGAACACCAGGCAGAGCCAGGAAATCTTGATCGGGCCTTTTCCGAAATGGCCCATGTCGGCATAGAGCGCCTCGGCACCGGTCACACACAAGAACACGCTGCCCAGGATCACGAAGCCCAGGAAACCGTCCTGCAGCAGGAAGTTGATCCCGTACCAGGGCAGCAGGGCGCGGAAGATGCGCGGGTCGTCCAGGATGTGGATCAGGCCCAGCCCGCCCAAGGTCAGAAACCAGACCAGGGTTACCGGCCCAAACAGCGCAGCCATGCGGTGCGTGCCCTTGGCCTGCACCAGGAACAGGGCAATCAGGATCACCGCTGAGATGATCACCACATAGGGGCCAAGGATATGGCCCACATGCGGGGCGTCTTTAACCCCTTCAACGGCTGAGAGCACCGAAATGGCCGGTGTGATGATGCCATCGCCATAGAACAGCGCCGCGCCCACGATACCGAGGAAGAATACCGCGGTTGTGCGCTTGCGACCGATACCATCGCCCAGGCCACCTAGCGCTTTCTGGGCCAGGGCCATCAGGGCAAGGGTGCCGCCCTCGCCCTTGTTGTCGGCCCGCATAAAGAAAATAACGTATTTGATGGTGACGAATAGCGTCAGCGTCCACAGCACCAAGCTGACCACGCCGAGCACGGCCGTTTCTTGGCCAACGCCGCTGCGCGAATGGGCCAGAGATTCCCTCAAGGCATAGAGTGGGCTGGTACCGATATCGCCGAACACCACGCCGATCGAGCCGAGGGCGAGTTTCCAGAAATCGGCACCTCGCGGCTGCCCGTGCCCATGATCCGGCTCGCTATGGCCGGCCGAGGCGGCATACGCCTCGGGTGCGGGCGGGGCATCGGAATTCGCCATGCAGTATCTCCGGCGCGCACGGGCCTAAACGGGCTGGTGGGCGGCCATGCGTCCGAGGATTAGGGGCCCCGAACAAACGTGGGCGGGCCCGATACACCCTTTCAGCTCGCCGTTCAATGCTGCCTTTGGTTGACTCGTTGCGGCAAACCCTCGACGGCTCCATAAATCAAGGCCGCTACCGGCAAGGAATCCGCTTCACCCGATGTCTGATAGCCAGAAATTCCCTGTCGCCATTCATGCCCTGGCCTATCTGGCGCACAAGGGCGCGTTCGCCGCCAAGGATGCAATCTCGAGCCAGGAATTGGCGGCCTCCATGCCCACCAACCCCGTAGTGGTGCGCCGTGTCACCGCCATGCTCGGCAAGGCGGGCCTGGTGGGCAGTCGCGCGGGTGCTGGCGGCGGGGCCTGGCTGACCCGCGCCCCCGACACCATCCAGCTCGACGCGGTGCTGCTTGCGGTTGATGGCTGCACCAAGCTCGGCGTGCCGCCCAAGGGCGTCGACGGATGCCCGGTGGGGGAGAAGATCCCCGATGCGGTGCGCCGTGCCATCGCCGCCGCGGATGAGGCCGCCACAGCGCGGCTATCGGCCATTTCGGTCGCCGATCTGCTGAAGGACTAGGTCGGTCTTTCCGAGCGTCTTGAACCTGCGGCCTGGTCGTGCTGTCTGAGGCTCCTGCCCTTTTTCGTGTGAAGAGACCGCCATGGTTCGCCGCCTCGCCCTGATCACCGGCGCCTCCGCCGGCATTGGGGCCGCCTTCGCCCGCATCTACGCCGGCCAAGGATACGACGTGGCCCTGACTGCGCGGCGCACCGATCGGCTGGAAAAGCTCAGCGCCGAAATCGCCCTCCGCTTCGGGGTCGAGGCCCTGACTGTCACGGCGGACCTGGCCGAGGCCTCCGGTCCTGAGATCATAATCGATGCCCTGGCCGGGCAAGGTCGCAACGTCGATGCCCTGGTTAACAATGCCGGCTATGGCCTGACCGGGACCTATGCCGGCACTGGCTGGGCCGACCAGCAGGCCTTTCTCAATGTGATGGTCCAGGCCCCCTGCGAACTGGCGCACAAACTGCTGCCCGGGATGATCGAGCGGCGCTTTGGGCGGATCGTCAATGTTGCCTCGCTCGCAGGATTGGTCACGCCGGCGGCGGGCCACACGCTCTATGCGGCATCAAAGGCGATGATGATCCGCTTCTCGCAGAGCCTGCATTTGGAAAACCTCGACACCGATGTGCACGTGACCGCCCTTTGTCCGGGCTTTACCCTGTCGGAATTCCATGACGTCAATGGAACGCGCGAGCGCATGAACCGCGCCCTGCCAGCCTGGATGTGGCTGGGGGCCGACGAGGTCGCGGCGGCGGGCTATGAAGCGGTCGAGGCGAACCGGCCTGTGTCGGTGCCTGGCGCCCCTAATAAGCTCATCGCCCTGGCCGCCAAACTGATCCCAAATGAATGGACGATGGCCTTGATCGCCAGCCAGGGCCATCGGTTCCGCCAACTGTGAATTTGGCTCACGGCAAGTTTAAGAGGCAGACATGAGCCGCGCCGCCCCCCAGACAGACACTCGCCTGATCGTTCCGCTCGACTTGCCTACGGCCGATGACGCCCGCGCCATGGTCGCCGCCATCGGCGACGCGGTCAGTTTTTATAAAGTGGGGCTGGAGCTGCTGGCCAGCGATGGCATGACCCTGGCGCACGAGCTGAAGGCCCGGGGCAAATCGGTATTCCTGGACTGGAAACTCCACGATATCGGCGAGACCGTGCGGCGCGCCGCCGCCGCGCTGGGGCGCTCGAACTGTGACCTGTTGACCGTGCATGCCGAGCCACAGGTCATGGCCGCTGCGGTGCAGGGGCGCGGCTCGGACTCGCCGCTGAAGATTCTGGCCGTGACCGTGCTGACAAGCCTGACGGATGCCGATCTTATAGAGATGGGTTCTGCGTTTGGTGCGCGCGATCTTGTGGAACGCCGGATCGGCCAGGCCCTGGCCGCTGGGGTCGACGGAGTGGTTTCCAGCCCGCAGGAGGCATCCCTGGCCCGCGATCTGGCTCGCGCTGCCGGACGACCAGACTTCTTGGTCGTGACCCCTGGGGTGCGGCCGTTCTGGGCCGCCAAGAACGACCAGGCCCGCGCCGCAACGCCGGGTGCCGCCATCGCCGCCGGGGCCACCCACATCGTCTGCGGCCGCCCCATCACCGCGGCCAATGACCCGCGCGAGGCGGCTTTGAAGGTCATTGCCGAGATGGCCGAAGGCTAGAAGTCGACCGCGATTCCCTTGCGTTCCCAATCGCCATAGCGGGTCGGCTCGGGCCCGCTCGGGCCACCGTCTTCGGGCGGAAGGGCGAGTTTTTCCGCGGCGGCGCGGCGCTCCGCAGCCTCGGCAAGCGCGCGTTGGGCGGCGGGGGTAAGTACCTTGGCGGGCGCTGGCGGATCGATTTCTTCATACATAACCTCTGTCTAACCTCTTGCGGGCGGCGCGTTAAGCGGGCACGCCACCCCCGGTGAATAATGCTCCGCAAGACACCAAGCACGGACTGGCTGCCCGCAAGGCGGCACTGACCCTATTCCAGGCCGCGCTAGATCGACGTGGCGGGCTCGATGAGGGCATAGAGGCCACGGGCCTGCATGGACTGGATGGCCGCGACCGCGGCTTTGCGCGCATGTTGGGAATGACGGTGTTGCGGCGGTTGGGTCCGCTCGATGCGGCGCTGGATGCCAGGCTGGCCAAGCCGCCGCCTCCGGTCGTGCGAGATCTGCTGCGATTGGGGTTGGCCCAGGTGCGCTATATGAACGTGCCGGCCTTTGCGGCGGTTTCGGCCACCCTTGACCTAGCCCAGGCCGATAAGGAGGCGCGACCCTTCAAGGGCCTGATCAACGCCGTGCTGCGTCGCCTGTCTGAAGCTGCGCCCGGCGAGGAGGCCCCTGAGAGCCTCGTCCCGCCCTGGATGTGGGCCCGCTGGCGCGCCGCCTATGGCGATCAGGCCGCTGCGATTGCCGCACTAATCGCGCAAGAGCCGCCCACCGATGTAACCCTGAAGGATGACGCAGGCGCCGCCGCGCTCGCCCCATCGCTACAAGCGACGGTCCTGCCGGGCGGTTCGCTCCGGGTGGGGCTTAAGGGCGAGGTTTCCGGCTGGCCTGAATTTTCCGATGGATCGTGGTGGGTGCAGGACGCCGCCGCCGCCATTCCAGCCCG
>CANKEA010000014.1 GCA_947480815.1 Caulobacterales bacterium
ACGGCGCTCTATGAGGTATTGCTGGGCCAGACCACAGGTCCGCGCTTCGGCTCTTTTGCAGCAATCTTCGGTATCGAGCGCACCATTGCCTTGATCGACGAGAAGCTCGGCGCATGACGGGGCAGCCGCGGGTTGGCTGCGGCGTCGTGGCGATGCGCGACGGCAAGATCCTGCTGATCCAGCGCCGCAAGCAGCCCGAGGCCGGATGTTGGGGCCTGCCTGGCGGCAAGGTGGATTGGATGGAGCCGGCGGCCGTGGCGGCCGTCCGCGAACTACTGGAAGAGACTGGCGTCACCGCTGGACCGCTAACCCTGCTCTGTGCCGCTGACCACCTCGATCCCGAAGGCGGCGAACACTGGCTGGCACCCTGTTACCTGGCACTGGAGGCGACGGGCGAACCCGTACTGATGGAGCCGGAGAAGCATTTCGCCCTGGACTGGTTCGATCCAGCCCATCCACCCACGCCTCTGACACTCACCTGTCAGGCAGCGCTCGCGGCACTGTTAAGCTAGGCGCAATACCGCCGCCACCCTCAGGCCCGCCTCGCAGGGAACGGAATGCGTCGTGAAAGTTGACCTATACGTAAACGTAAACTAGCGTGCAGGGCACAATCCGCTGACCAGGAATCCATGAGCCCTCGCTTCACCATCACGGCGCTCACCCGCGAGTTCGATGTCACCCCGCGCGCCCTGCGCTTCTATGAGAGCGAGAGCCTGCTGAGCCCCGAGCGGCGCGGCCAGGCGCGGCTCTATTCCGCCAGAGACCGGGCACGGCTGTCGCTGATCCTGCGCGGCAAGCGGCTGGGGTTTTCGCTCCGAGAGATCGCTGAACTGCTGGACCTTTACGATCCACGCGACGGCGGAGTGACCCAGCTAGACCGATCGCTGGCGGCCATTTCCAACAGGATCGACCAGCTGAAACGACAGAAGACCGAGCTTGAGACCGTTTTGGCCGAATTGACCCTGGTCCAGGCCGATATGAAGAACCGCCGCGCGACCCTGCCGCAGTCTGCAGAGCCGCCCAAGGCGGAGGAATATGATCGTTTGTTGCGGCCCAGAGTCGACGGCGGAAACAAGACCGCAATAACAACCCCGGGAAAGACAAGACATGGCCTACCGCCCGCCGCTACGTGACTACGGCTTCCTGTTCCGCGACGTTCTAAAGCTCGATGACTATTCGGCCGTGCCTGGCCTAGCTGACGCGCCCGTCGACCTGGTCGAACAGGTGATCGAGGCGGCCGGCGATTTCGCCGCCGGGGTGCTGGCCCCGCTGAACGGCACTGGCGACAAGACCGGCTGCAGACTGGACGGAAACACGGTGAGCACCCCGCCGGGCTTCAAAGACGCCTATGACAAATTGGTCGAGGGCGGCTGGCCCGCCCTGTCGGTGGATCCGCAATGGGGCGGCCAGGGCCTGCCCTATGTGGTCAGCGTTGCCTTCATGGAGATCAGCTCCAGCGCCAATATGGCGTTCTCGATGTATCCAGGCCTCACCCGCGGCGCACTGGCGGCGCTGGAGTTCGGTGCTTCCGACGACATCAAGACAACCTATCTGCCAAGGATGGCCACCGGCGAATGGGCCGGAACCATGAACCTGACCGAGCCCCACTGTGGCACGGACCTAGGGATGCTGAGGACAAAGGCGGTTCCACAGGCCGACGGCAGCTACAAACTCAGTGGCCAGAAGATCTGGATCAGCGGCGGCGAGCAGGACCTGACGGAAAACATCGTTCACCTGGTTCTAGCCCGTATCGAAGGGGCTCCCGCCGGGGTGAAAGGCATCAGCCTGTTCGTGGTTCCCAAATTCCTGCCCAAGCCCGATGGAACACTCGGTGCGCGCAACACGGTCAGCTGCGTGGGCCTAGAAGATAAAATGGGCATCCATGGCAATTCCACCTGCGTTATCCAGCATGAAGCTTCGACCGGCTGGCTGGTCGGTGCCGAAAATGGCGGCCTCAAGATCATGTTCGTGATGATGAACGAGGCGCGCTTGGGCGTGGCGGTGCAAGGCCTATCCCAAGGCGAGGCCGCCAATCAGGCCGCTGCCGATTTCGCGCGCGATCGGCTGCAAGGGCGCTCGCTGACCGGGGTGAAGAATCCTGACGGCGCGGCCGATCCGATCGTGGTGCACCCGGATGTGCGCCGGATGCTGATGAACAGTCGCGCGATCATCGAGGGAGGCCGCGCCTTCATGCTGTGGACCGCCCTCAACGCGGACCTCGCCCGCCATCATCCCGACGAGGCGGTGCGTACCAAGGCCGCCGATTACATGGGCCTGCTCACGCCCGTCCTAAAGGCCTACCTGACGGATCAGGGCTTCCAGACTGCATCGGACGCCCTACAGGTGCACGGCGGCAGCGGCTTTACCGAGCATTTCCCGGCCAGTCAATATGTGCGCGATAGCCGCATTACCATGATCTACGAGGGCACCAACGGCGTGCAGGCGCTGGACCTGGTCGGCCGAAAACTGGCCGCCAACGGCGGGCGGGCGGTGATGAGCTTCTTCGCTGAGATCGACGCCTACACCGGCAAGGATCATGACGCGGCGATCAAGCCTTTCGTCGACGGCGCGGCGGCGGCCAAGGCACAGTTGCAGGAGGCCACACTGTGGCTGATGCAGAACGGCGTGGCCAACCCGGATAACGCAGGTGCGGCCTCGACCGACTATTTGAATCTGTTTGGGCTAACAGGCTTGGCCTTGATGTGGGCGATGCAGGCGGAAGCGGCGCAGGCCAAAATCGTCGCAGGGGACCCGGACCCCTTCTACGCCAACAAACTGACCACAGCGCGTTACTTCCTAGAGCGCGTGCTGCCCGATGCGGCAGCGCACCTGGCAAAACTCAAGACCGGCTCGGCAACGATGATGGAATTACCCGCGGAGGCTTTCTGAGCCCCATGCCGTCAGGCGCGATTCACCGAATTGGCCTTGATCACCGCCGCCGAGTGAACCGGTGCGGCGCGCCGGCTGCGGGCAGCGCTGATTGGGGACCTCGTGGTTGCCAGCCAGACACGACACCATTTGGGTTAACGCATAGAAATTCCACGCGCCGATTTAGCGCAAAGTCAGAGGTCTCCAATGTCTGAAGCCTATATCTATGACGCCGTGCGCACGCCGCGCGGCAAGGGCAAGAAAGACGGCGCTCTGCACGAAATCACGGCCCTCGCCCTGGCAAGCCAGCAGTTGCAGGCCATCCGCGACCGTAACAGGCTCGATACCGCCCTGGTCGACGATGTGATCCTGGGCTGCGTCACCCCCGTGGGTGAACTGGGTGCCGACATCGCTCGCACCGCCGTCCTCACCGCCGGCTATGCCCAGACCACTGCGGGCGTACAGATCAATCGTTTCTGCGCCTCTGGCCTGGAGGCGGTGAACATGGCCGCAGCAAAGGTGATGTCCGGCGAAGCCGATTTCGCCATTGGCGGCGGGGTCGAGGTCATGAGCCGGGTGCCGATGGGAAGCGACGGCGGGGCCTGGCCGGCCGATCCAACCGCAGCCTTCAAGTCCTATTTTGTGCCACAGGGCATCAGCGCCGACCTGATCGCGACACTATACGGTTTCTCTCGCGGCGATTTGGACGCCTATGCGGTAGAGAGTCAGAGACGCGCCGCCCAGAGTTGGGCCGAGGGCCGGTTCAAGACCTCCGTGGTGCCGGTCAAAGACCAGATGGGCCTGACCATCCTCGCCCACGATGAACACATGCGACCAGACAGCACCTTAGAGAGCCTGGGGGCGCTCAATCCGTCCTTCGCCCCCATGGGGGCCATGGGATTCGATGCGGTGGTGCAACAGCGCTATCCGAATGTGGAAAAGATCAACCATGTGCACCATGCTGGCAATTCCTCGGGCGTGGTCGATGGCGCGGCCGCTGTCCTGATCGGAAGCAAGGTGGCGGGGCAGAAGGCGGGCCTCAAGCCCCGCGCCCGCTTAAAGGGTATGGCGGCGATAGGGTCAGAGCCCTCGATCATGCTGACAGGGCCGTCTTTCGTGACCGAGAAGGTGCTCAAGAAACTGGGCATGACCGTTGGCGACATTGACCTCTACGAACTCAACGAGGCCTTCGCGGCTGTGGTGCTGCGCTACATGCAGGCTCTCGATATCAGCAGCGAAAAACTCAACGTCTGCGGCGGCGCGATCGCCATGGGGCACCCGCTCGGGGCCACCGGCGCGATGATCCTGGGCACGGTTCTCGACGAACTGGAACGCACGAATAAGCAGACGGCCCTGGTTACCCTGTGCATCGGCGGCGGCATGGGTGTCGCAACCGTCATCGAACGCGTCTGAGGGAATGAGCAACATGGACAATTTCAAGCTCGAGACCGACGCCGACGGCATCGCCGTCATCACCTTCGACGCGCCGGGCAAATCAATGAATACGCTCACGGCCAAGGCCCTGGGCGAGATCGAGACCGTGATCGGTCAGGTAAAGGGCAACGCAGCCATAAGCGGTGTGGTATTCGCCTCTGGCAAACCAAGCGGCTTTTGCGCCGGGGCAGACCTCGACGAGATGATCGCCAGCTTCACCACGGGCGACGACGAGGCCGCGCTCAAGGCCCTGTACGACCGGGTCTCGGCCTTCAATCGCGTGTTCCGCGGCATCGAGACCTGCGGCAAGCCCGTGGCCGTCGCCCTGGAAGGCCTAGCGCTCGGCGGCGGTTTCGAACTGGCACTGGCCTGCCACTATCGCGTCGCAGCGGATAATCCCAAATTTCAGGTCGGCCTGCCGGAATCCAAGGTTGGGCTGATCCCCGGTGGCGGCGGCACCCAGCGCCTGCCGCGCCTGATCGGTGCCATGGCCGCAGCACCCCTGCTGTTGGAAGGGAAAACCCTGCGCGCTCAGGAAGCCTTGAGCCTTAAGGTCGTGCACGAGGTGGTCTCGCCCGGCGAGGGCATCAAGGCCTGCAAGGCTTGGATCAAGGGCGGCGGCGAGGCGGTGGCCCCCTGGGACAAGAAGGATTTCAAGATCCCCGGTGGCCCGGTCTATTCGGCTCAGGGCATCCAGGTTTTCATCATGGGCAACGCCATGGTGCGCAAGTCGACCTACTGCAATTATCCGGCCCAGCTCAACATCATGAAGGCGGTCTATGAGGGGCTACAGGTCGATATCGACGCGGCCCTGCGGATCGAAAGCCGCTATTTCGCCAACACCTGCCGCACACCTCAGGCCACGGCGATGATACGGACCCTGTTCCAGTCGATGCAGGCTCTGGGCAAGGGCGCCGCGCGGCCCAAGGGTGCCGCCACGACAAACGTCAAGAAAGCCGCCGTCATCGGTGCCGGCATGATGGGCGGGGGTATCGCTCACGCCCAGGCCTTGGCCGGCATCGAGACCGTGTTGCTCGATCAGACCCAGGAAGCTGCCGACAAGGGCAAGGCCCATGTCGCGGACCTGCTGACCAAGGCCGCCTCACGGGGCCGCCTGGCACCCGACAACGCCCAGGCCGCGCTGGCGCTGGTGACCGCCAGCTCCGACTACGGCCTGATCAAGGGCTCAGACCTGGTGATCGAGGCTGTTTTCGAGAATCGCGAGGTTAAGGCCACCGCGACCAAGCGGGCGGAGGCGGAATTGAGCGCCGACGCCGTGTTCGGCTCCAACACCTCGACCCTGCCGATCACGGGACTAGCTGAGGCAAGCAAGCGGCCGGAAAACTTCATCGGCATCCACTTCTTCTCGCCGGTCGACCGCATGGGGCTGGTTGAGATCATCAAGGGTGCCAAGACCCGTGACCAGACCATCGCCATGGCGGTCGATTACGTGTTGAAAATCAAGAAGACGCCCATTGTGGTGAACGATAGCCGCGGCTTTTATACCTCTCGCTGTTTCTCGACCTATCTTTCCGAAGGCCTAGAAATGCTGGCCGAGGGCATCGCACCGGCGATCATAGATAATGTGGGCCGCGCCACGGGAATGCCACGCGGGCCGCTGGAAATGGCCGACGATGTGGCACTGGATCTAGTGCAAAAGATCACCGTCCAGGCCAAGGCGGACCTGGGCGAAGCCTATCAGGATCGACCTACCGACGCCCTTATCGAGACGATGGTTGTTACGCGAGGGCGCTTGGGCCGCAAGAACGGCAAGGGCTTCTATGACTACCCCGAAAGCGGCGGGGAGAAATCCTTGTGGCCTGGAGTCGGCGGCATTGTGCAAGCCATCGTCACCGAGGCTGAGCCGGATTTAGTCGAACACCTCAGAACCCGCCTGCTGTACCGCCAGGCCGTCGAGGCGGCGCGTTGTTTCGACGAAGGCGTGGTCACAGACCCGCGCGACGCCGATGTCGGTGCCATCCTGGGCTGGGGCTTCGCGCCGTGGAGTGGTGGGCCGATGAGCCTGATCGATGGGGTCGGTGTGGCCGCCTTTGTCGCGACCTGCGACACCCTGGCCAAGCAATATGGCGACCGATTTGATCCTCCGGCGGGCCTGCGCGCCATGGCCGCCAAGGGCCAGGGCTACTATGGCCCGGCACCCTCAAAGACTGCCGTCGCCTAGGCGCCGCCTAGGCCCTCGAACAGGGCCGTCGACAGGTACCGTTCGGCGAAGCTTGGGATGATGGCCACGATCAGCTTGCCTTCGGACTCTGGCCGCAGGGCATAGTCGAACGCGGCGACCAGGGCAGCGCCGGACGAAATGCCGACAGGCAGGCCTTCGACGGCGGCGGCGCGCCGGGCCATGGCGAAGCTGTCATCGTTACTGACCTGGATCACATCGTCGATCACCGTGCGATCGAGGATGCCGGGTACGAAGCCCGCGCCGATCCCTTGAATCTTGTGCGGTCCAGCCTGCCCACCAGACAGCACAGGCGAATCCTTAGGCTCGACAGCAATCATTTGCAGCCCGGGCTTTTTCGCCTTCAGCGCCTGGCCCACACCGGTGATGGTGCCGCCAGTCCCCACGCCAGAAACCACCGCATCCACCGCGCCGGCGGTATCGTTCCAGATCTCTTCGGCGGTGGACACCTTGTGGACGGCAGGATTGGCAGCGTTCTCGAACTGCTGCGGCATCAAGGCCCCGGGAATTTCGTCGAGGATTTCCTGCGCCCGGGCCACGGCCCCGCGCATGCCGCGCTCGGCCGGCGTCAGTTCAAGCGTCGCGCCGAGCAGCAGCAGCATCTTGCGGCGCTCGATCGACATCGAATTGGGCATGACCAGAATCAGTTTGTAGCCCTTGGCCGCCGCAACGAAAGCCAGGGCAATGCCCGTATTACCGGACGTCGGCTCAACGATGGTAGCGCCGACCTTCAAAAGACCCTTAGCCTCTAGTGATTCGATCATCGCCACACCGATGCGGTCTTTCACGCTGGAGAGCGGATTGAAGAACTCCAGCTTGGCCACAACCTCGCCCCTGGGCTTAATCTGGGCTGATAACCGAGGCAGGCGCACAAGCGGGGTGTCGCCGATCAAATCGATCACCGAGTCATAGATGCGGCCTCGGCCTGATCGTTTAAGGCGGGCAGCGTCGTAGGCGTCGGCGGTCATTGGACTCTCGCTCTCTTTTTTGACCCAACGACAATAAGACCCAATCCTACTCGGCTGCCAGGGTTTGAATTCTGTCTGGGTGGGCGAGGGAATCTAATAGTGGCGCGATCAGTCGGCGCACCAAATGGGCGGCCACAGGGACCGCGACGCCGTCGCCGATCACTTGCAGCGCTGCCGTGGCAGCGCGGGGCAGGCGGTAGTCTTCGGGCAGGCCCATGAGCCGAGCGCCCTCTCTGGCGGTGAGCAGGCGGGTGCGGACCTGACCGTCGCCAGCTAGAAGCAAAGCTTGGCGCGAGGAGCCGCCGCGCGGGGTGCGCAAACAGCCAGCGACTCCGTCGAATCGGACCTCCGCCCTTTGCTTTCCATCACGCATGCGACGGAACATGGTTCCGACAGAGCGGGGCTGATCGCGGCGCTGCTCGGCGGCGTGGCGGTGGGCGGGCGACATCAGCGCCAGCCAGCGCTCGGTGACCTCTGGCGCATGCCAGGCGACGGCGGCGTCATCTTCCAGGACGGCGGCAAGGTCTGTGTTCCGCGGCGGCGGAGCGGCCAGAGCCCAGGCGCGCCAATTTTTGGCCAGCCCCGAAGGCAGACGGTCCCTTGCCTCGCGGACGGCGCGAGTCTGGAACGGCGAATCGTCAATCAGGCTCGCGGGTGCCTGGCCCTTGCAGGCGACCACGAACACCCGCGGCCGCGACTGCGGCAGGAACAACCGGGCATCGATCTCCAGAGCACCAAAGCCATAGCCCGACTCACTCAGCGCCCGGCACAGGGCGGTGAAATCCGCCCCGGCGTTGGCCGTCAGCAAACCGACAACATTCTCTATGACGATGACTCGGGGTGGGCGGCCTTGCGCGTTCAGGGCCCGCATCAGCTGCCAGAACCCGAAAAAAGCGCTGGAGCAGCCGCCAGCCAAACCGGCGCGCTTTCCGGCCAGGCTGAAATCCTGACACGGGCTCGACGCCCAGGCCAGGTCGGCCTGCCCCGGGCAATCGGTGACCGTCATGTCGAAGACATCGCCAGCCTTGAAGTGATCATCGCCGAAGTTTTCAGTGTAGGTCCGAATCTTCAGCGGATCGAAGTCATTGGCCAGAAGGCAGTCCCAGCCATCGCCCAGCCCGAGCCGGACCATACCGCCGCCGGCAAAGAATTCATAGAAGAGCAGGGAGCGACTCACATGGGTAGTCTAGTCAGGCTGGGCTGACGCTGCGAACCCGAATCGGAGAGCCCCGATGAGCCGCGCGTCCATGCCTATCCTGCTGGCAGCTCTCGGACTGGCCGGCTGCAATCTCCATTCGGCCGACAGCACCGGTGGCGCGGTGGCGGGCGAACCGGCCTCTGCCCCCACTTCCGCACCCGCCAACGATGTCTCCGGCGATTTCGACCTGCGCGGCACCGCGCCCTTGTGGTCTCTGATCATCCGACCCGACCGAATTTTGCTGACTCGGGCAGGGGTCAGCCCCCAACAATGGCCCGCAGGTCATGGGCGATACGGCCCTGTGGGATGGAGGGCCGTTAAAGGTGACCCTGATCGAGAAGGGCTGTTCCGACGGTATCGGCGATCTAACTTACGCCTTCACTGCCACGGTCGAGCTGGCGGATGAGGCAGCCCTTAAGGGCTGCGCCAACCGCGCGCTTGCGCATTAAATCGCCGGTCAGGGGGTCGTGCGCCCATTGAAGCGGCCGCGCGGCGTTGCGAGTGCGAAAGACGCGTGCTATCAGGCGCGCGGCTTTGGCTACTGGGTCTGTGGTGCCCCGTAACGCCACGTGCTTTCCAAGCACTTTCAAGCCCTTATGCCGTTGCGTGCGAATACGACGCCAACGGTTCAAACAGAGTGCAGCAGGCCTGCGGGAACGGTGCGAGAGAACGTGGCGGACGACACCAAAGCCAGTGATGCAGGACAGCGCTACGCCAAGGCTCTATTTGACCTGGCCAATGAGACCGGTGCTCTGCGCGCGGTGGAAGCCGACCTGAAATCCCTAGCCGTTGCCTTGAACGATAGTGCAGACCTGCGACGCCTTTTGGCCAGCCCAGTGTTCGGCGCAGCCGATAAGGCAAAGGGCCTGGCCGCCATCGCCGCGAAGGCAAAATTCAATCCAACTACCGGCAAGTTCTTGGGCCTGCTGGCCGCCAACGGCCGCGCCGGCGACCTCTCGGCCGCGATCAGCGCGTTCCGCGTGCTGGCCGCCAAGGCCCGCGGTGCCGTTTCCGCCGAAGTGACCAGCGCCGCGCCGCTGACTGCCGCCCAGGCCACGGGCATCGCAGCCGGCCTGCGCACGGCTCTGGGCAAGGACCCCGAAATCACCACCCGCGTCGACCCCAGCCTGCTTGGCGGGATCAAGGTTCGCGTGGGAAGTCGCCTGTTCGATGCTTCGCTGAAAAACAAGCTCGATTCCCTCAAGTTCGCCCTCAAGAGAGCGTAGCCCTATGGACATTCGCGCCGCCGAGATTTCGGCCATCCTCAAGTCGCAGATCGCCAACTTCGGCGCCGAAGCGGACGTCTCCGACGTCGGCCAGGTGCTGAGCGTCGGCGACGGCATCGCCCGCGTCTTCGGCCTCGACCAGGTCCAAGCCGGTGAAATGGTCGAGTTCCCCAAGGCTGGGGTCAAGGGCATGGCTCTCAATCTCGAACGCGACAACGTCGGGGTGGTGATCTTCGGCTCTGACTCCTCGATCAGCGAAGGTGACGAAGTGCGTCGTCTGGGCGAGATCGTCGATGTGCCGGTCGGCAAGAGCCTCCTGGGCCGCGTGGTCAACCCGCTGGGTGAGCCGATCGATGGCAAGGGTCCGCTGAAGAATATTACCGAGCGCCGCCGCGTTGACGTGAAGGCCCCGGGCATTATCCCCCGCAAGAGCGTGCACGAACCGGTGCAAACCGGACTGAAGGCCATCGACGCCTTGATCCCCGTCGGCCGCGGCCAGCGCGAGCTGATCATTGGCGACCGCCAGACCGGTAAGACTGCTGTGGCGATCGACACCATCCTGAACCAAAAGGCCGTCAACGCCGGCGACGACGAGAAGGCCAAGCTGTACTGCGTTTACGTGGCAATCGGCCAAAAGCGCTCCACCGTGGCCCAGATCGTCAAGACGCTCGAAGAGCAGGGCGCGCTAGAATACACCATCGTGGTGGCCGCCACCGCTTCGGAGCCGGCGCCGCTGCAGTTCCTGGCCCCGTTCTCGGGCTGCGCCATGGGCGAGTGGTTCCGCGACAACGGCCTACACGCCCTGATCATCTATGATGACCTTTCCAAGCAAGCCGTGGCCTATCGCCAAATGTCGCTGCTGCTGCGCCGCCCGCCGGGCCGCGAAGCCTATCCGGGCGATGTGTTCTACCTGCACTCGCGCCTGCTTGAGCGCGCCGCCAAGCTCAACGACGACAACGGCTCCGGCTCCCTGACGGCCCTACCGATCATCGAAACCCAAGCCAACGACGTGTCGGCCTATATCCCGACCAACGTCATCTCGATCACCGATGGCCAGATCTTCCTGGAAACCGACCTGTTCTATCAGGGCATCCGCCCGGCCGTGAACGTCGGCATCAGCGTCTCGCGCGTGGGGTCTTCAGCGCAGATCAAAGCAATGAAGCAAGTGACCGGCCCGCTGAAGGGCGAGCTGGCCCAGTATCGGGAAATGGCTTCCTTCGCCAAGTTCGGCTCCGACCTCGACGCCAGCACCCAGAAGCTGCTGGCCCGCGGCGCGCGCCTGACCGAACTGCTGAAGCAACCGCAGTACGCACCTCTGGCCGTTGAAGAGCAGGTCTGCGTGATCTATGCTGGCACCCGCGGCTATCTGGACCGCGTGCCGGTCAATGCCGTCGGCCGTTATGAGGCCGGGCTACTCGGCCTGCTGCGCGGCAAGCAGAAGGCGCTGCTGACGGCGATCCGCACCAAGAAGGCCCTGGATGACAAGCTCGAAGGCGAGCTCAAGGCCCTGCTCGAAACCTACACCGCCGCTTTCGCCTAAGGACCGGTTGTGAGCAGGTACGGAGCCTAAAGTCATGGCCAGCCTCAAGGAGATGCGCAACCGCATCGCCAGCGTGAAGGCGACGCAGAAAATCACCAAGGCCATGCAGATGGTCGCGGCCGCGAAACTGCGCCGCAGCCAGGACGCTGCCATGGGCGCCCGGCCCTATGCCAGCCGCATGGCCGCGGTGATCGCCAACCTGGCCGCCGGGGTCAGCGGTGATTCCGCACCAAAGATGCTGGCGGGTACCGGTAGCGACCAACGCCAACTGGTTGTGGTGGCCACATCTGACCGTGGCCTCGCGGGTGGGTTCAACAGCAACATTGTCCGCGCCGCGCGCGATCACATCGTGGCCCTGACCAACGAGGGCAAGACGGTCTCGATCATCACGGTCGGCAAGAAGGCCCTGGCCCCGCTGCGCCGCCAATTCGGCGACAAGATCGTGGCCAGCTACGAGGCCGGCGCTAAACCCTCGCTCGATGCCGCCCTGGCAATTGCTTCCGATATCGCCGAGCGGTTCGAAAGTGGCCAGGTTGATGTGACGTCGTTGTTCTACTCGCGCTTCAAGTCGGTGGTGCAGCAAATCCCGACCAACAAGCGGCTAATTCCCTCCTCGGTCGAGGCTGGCGCAGAACCGATTGACCTCAATGGCGCAGCTTATGAATACGAGCCCGCCGAGGACGAACTGCTGGATGTGCTCCTACCGCGCAACCTGAACGTCCAGGTTTTCTCGGCCATGCTGGAAAACCAGGCTGGCTTCTACGCCAGTCAGATGGCCGCGATGGATAACGCCACGCGCAACGCTGGCGATATGATCAAAGCCTACACCATCCAATACAACCGAACCCGCCAGGCGCAGATCACCAAGGAGCTGATCGAGATCATCTCCGGCGCCGAAGCCCTC
>CANKEA010000015.1 GCA_947480815.1 Caulobacterales bacterium
GAACTAGCCAGGCTGCGCAGCGCCGCCTCACGTAGGACTTTGCGGTAGTTGAGTTCGTCGGCGTCTGCGGTTTCGAAGGCCAAGCCATCCAGGTGGATGAACTGGAGCAGCAGGCCGTCGCGGGTCTCGATGGTTAAGTCATCGACGTGGCACCCATAGGGCAATCGCGAACCCGCTAAGGCCTCGCGGGCGGGTGCCGCGCTACGCGCCATCGGACGAATGTCGGCTTTTTTCGTCATGGCCGGTAGGAGTTGCAGCGCCATACCGCCCAGTTGCGCACCCGCGGGGCGCGCATAATGCGGGTCAGCCAGATATCAAAAAAGCGCGGTTCGCGCAGGCAGGCCATATAGCCGGCCAGATGCAGAACGATCGCCGCCAGCAGGGCCCAGAACGACTTGGTGATCAGGAACAGCTCGGCTGTAACCACCGCATTGAGAACGAAATAGCTGTAGGTCACACCCGCGAACATCTGCGGCCGCGTTAGGGCACCGAACACCACGTCGCGCTCCAGGCCGGCGGCCATGACCCTAAAATCCTCCGGCGGATTGGCGGATACCGGCCACGATTGAGCCAGCCCCGAACAGGATAAAGCAGCCGATAATAACGGTAATGCCATGGCGCCAGTTCATACGCCCGGTCAGCATCATAAAGCCGACCCCCGCAATGGCGATCACCGCGGCTACCGTCGCTACCGTGCCAAGCAGGGTGCCTTCAACCCACTCCAGCGCGCCACTGATCGCGCCTGAGCCGGCCGGATCGACGGCCTGGGCATGGGCAGCCGTAGCGACCAGGGCGACGGCGACGGCAAAACACAGGGGGCGGTTCTGAAGGCGCATGGAATTGTCCTAGGGTTCTATCAGGAGGGGCGGCTGCGACGACGACAGGCTTAAGGTGGCCGGAGCGCTAGCAAGTCGAGCCAGGATCGTCCCGACATAGGCGCGGGTTTCGCGGAACGGCGGCACGCCACCATAGCGGTCAACCGCGCCTGGGCCGGCATTATAGGCCGCGAGGCCCAAAGAAACATCGCCGCTGTAGCGGTCCAGCATCTGGCGCAGGTAGGCGGCACCGCCAGAAATGTTCTGCCGCAGGTCGAACCGATCGACCCCCAGCTGCAAGGCCGTTTGCGGCATGATCTGCATGACGCCAACCGCACCCTTTGGTGAGACAGCCGCATGGTTGAAATGTGATTCCTGCCAGGCCACAGCCGTCAGCAGGCCCGCGTTGATCGCTTGATCGGCCGCAGCCTGGCTGATCGCCTGGGCGACATCGGCGCGGGGCGCGGCCTGGGGCGCGACCGGATGGACCGAGCCGGGTACGAGGATCGGGCGGACCCCATCAAAACTATAAACGGCCGGAGCATTGATGCGGGTGACCGCGCCGTCGCCACCGATCTCAAGTACCTCGGAATAAGCAGGAGGAGCGCTGGCGAGCAGCGCCGCCATAACCGCTGCAAGCTTCCAGGTTCCTGCCTTGGGGGGCGACGTCCGATGCTCCATCGGCCTATTTATAGCCAAGACACGGCCTGTGCCCAGGCCGGAATCGGTGCGGCCCTTTATACCGCTCGCTCACGAAACGGTGGGCACCGGCCGCGACGATTCCGATACCCGCCGATTGGGGGGGCGTGCTGGGTGCAGGTGAGCAGACAATCAAAGTCGCCGTCGATATCATCCCGCCGCCGGACTAGATCGTAACGGCCTGGGGCTGCTGGGCGAAATAGACCTTGCTTTCGTCAAGGAAGGCGCGCGCCAGGCGGTTCATCGGTGCCAGGGCCGAGGTCATGAAGACATACTGGTGCAGGATCTGCGGCCTGAAGACCCGCGTCACGGTATCGCCCTTGGCGAAGTTGCGGGCCATCAGGCCGTTGACGATGGCGATGCCGAGGCCCTGGGCGGCGAAGGCGCAGGCCGATCCCACCGTATGGGTCTCCAGCTTGACGTCGGGGCGCAGGCCAGCGCCCTTAAAGGCGTCGTCAATACGGTTGCGAGTCCAGTTACCGTAACCCAATTGGATCAGCGGCTGACGATAGAGAAGCTGCGGCGTGAGGATTTCGTGCATGGCCAACGGATGGTCGGTACGCAGCACACAGACTGTCTCGGTCGATGACAGCAGCTCCGTGGCAATCTCGGGTCGGTTCAGCGGCAGTTTGGCGAAGCCGCAGTCGGCAGTGCGATTGACCACCATGGCCTTCGCCGTCTCGGCACTGCGGGAGTCGATACTGACCCGCACCTGCGGATACTTAGCCAGGAAGCCGACCAGAATGGTCGATATAATGCCCTCCGACATGCTGGGTGGGGCGACGATCTTGAGAACGCCGGCATTGAACACCGCAATATCGCGCACCAAGTTGTCGACCCGCTCCAGCCCACCAAAGGCCAGGTCGACTTCCTCATAGAGCATCAGAGCTTCTGGCGTGGGTGCCAGTCGCCCCTTGTCGCGGTAAAACAGTCCAAAGCCCGCGTCGGTCTCCAGTTGGGCGATCAGCCGACTGACCGCGGGCTGAGTCATGCCCATGCGGCCTGCGGCGGCCGTGACCGAACCACTGATCATGGTCTCCCGGAAGGCCTCCAGGCTGCGCAGGTTGAGCTTCATTCGCGCTCCGTCAGAGGCCGCCCTTGGTTATGAACAAGTGTAGGTGCGAGGGCCGCACCTGGTCGACATAGACCCGATTTCGAGCGGTTTGGGGAGTGCTGCCATAACCCTCAGGCTCGCCGGAATTCGGATTGACATCGAAATGCGGGAAATTGCTCGACGAAACGTCCAGCCGGATGCGGTGGCCGGCCGCGAAAAGATTGGCCGTTGGAAAAGCTTGGATCGTGAGTTGATAGACTTCGCCCGGGGTCATCATGGTTTCGCGCTCATACCCGTCTCGGTAGCGAGCCCGCAGGATTCCGTGGGTCAGATTCATGGCGAACCCGTCGGGGTCGTCCTCGCTGGGCGGATAGACGTCGATAAGCTTGATGACGAAATCCGTGTCGGGTGCCGACGATGAAACCCAAAGCGTGGCGGTGACCGGGCCGATCACCTCCACGGCCTCATCCAGCGGGGCAGTCGGAAACACCAGCACATCAGGGCGCTCGGCCAGGGCGCGGCCATCCACTTCGCTGCAGAAGAAGCGCGGGCTCTCGCGCTGATCGAAAGCGCCGGCCTCCATGACCGGCGCGCCGGAGGCGATGGCACCGCCGATGGTCGGGACCGGATGGGCCGGGTCGAACTCATAGACCAGTGAGGCATCAGCCTCTTGCGGTGCTCCGACGTTTAGCCCCCCGTCCGCATGTAGAAATATCGACGTCTCGCGCGCCAAAGGCGGCGGCCAGTCGGCCTCGTCGCGCCAGCGTCCGCCGTGTTCAAGCCGGCCCTGGGCGTTGCGGCGACCAGAACCCCCGCCCATCACAAAAAGCTTAACCGGCGGCAGGGGATCGGACCCCTGGCCCTTCAGCCAGTGATCGAACCAGGCCAGACGCAGGGTCACATAATCGCACCCGACCGCCGCATCAAAGGTAGCGGCCGCTCCAAAGTCGACGTCGCCGGCGTAGGTCACCGAGCGTTGACCGTGAGTCCACGGCCCCAGGATCAGCTTGGTCGGCCCGGTCTTGCGGCGTGACAGGCCGAGATAGTTCTCCGTCGCGGTCAGGGCGTATGGATCGTACCAGCTACTCATATGCACCGATGGTACGTCGGCGAAGTCGCCATAGAAGCCACGCGCATAGAGGCCTACGCGGGTCCAATAGGGACCCAGCGTGCCATTGCGCCACTGCTCGAACAGATACTGTTCGTATTCCGGTGCGGCGCTAAGCGGCGAGTCGCCTTCACTCCACGGCATCCTATGGAACCAGGCGGCGATATCCTGCGACGCCAAGGCGGCGCGGCGGGCGGGATCGGCGGCGGTGATCGGGCTTAGTAGGGCGTGCTTGTGGGCCCAGGTTGCCTGTTTCAGTTCGAACGCCCCACCCTGTCGGATGCCGGAGTGGTAGGCGCTAGAGAAGCCGCCGCTGTCCAGATACATGGCCTTGAGTGCCGGCGGGTTCAGGCAGGCCAGCGCACTCTGCACATGAGCGCCATAGGACAGGCCCAGCGTGGCCACCTGGCCATCGCACCAGGGCTGGGCAGCTAGCCAGGCAATGGTGTCGAAACCGTCATCGCCCTCGTTGAGGTATTTCTCGAAAGCGCCTTCAGAGCCATAGCGGCCGCGGCAATCCTGCACGGCCACCACATAGCCGGCGGCAGCGAATTGCCGCGCCAGTTCCGGCTTGCTGCGCGGGACCGGATCGTCGGCGGTGCGATCGCCGTGATTGGCCCCTCGCTTGTCGTAGGGCGTGCGTTCCAGCAGCAGCGGCAGCGGACCGGCGAGCGCCGGGCGATAGATGTCGGTCGCTAGGCGCACGCCATCGCGCATGGCCACCATCACGTCGCGGTCGACGACGACCGCGCTGGATGGCTGCCGGGCATTGAGCGTCATCGGGCAGACGCGTGGGCGGGCGGGATGTAGGTGGCGGGTGCCCCAGGCCCGACTGGCAGGCCCATAGCGCTCCAGAGGACGACCAGCGTCAGCCCAAAGGCCGCAAAGGCCATCGAATAGGGCACCATCAGGGCGATCAGCGAGCCAACCCCGAACTCCGGAGCCCAACGGCGACAGAGTATAAGCACAAGCGGGAAGTTGGCAGCCACCGGGGTGATAATGTTGAAGATGCTGTCGCCCATCCGATAGGCCGCGGTCGTCATCTCAGGCGCAACACCCAGCAGCATCAGCATCGGCACCACCACCGGCGCCATTATGGTCCATTTGGCCGAGGCCGAGCCGATCAGGATGTCGAGCACTGAGGAAATCAGCAGCAGCACCAGCAGCAGCAGGGGTGTGGGCAGGTGGATCGCCTTGAGCGCCTCAGCCCCATGCACGGCCATCACCGGCCCAAGATTCGACCAGCTGAACATGGCGACGAAATGAGCGGCAAAGAAGACGATGACGATATAGGGCGCCAGGGTCTTCACCCCCTCCGCCGCTGCGGCGATCAGGCCCTTGCTGCCACGCACCGTGCGGGCGAAATGGCCGTAGACGGCACCACACACCAGGAACAGCAGCATGAACCCTGCGATCAGGGCACGGTAAAATGGCTCAAGCCGGGCCGGCCCCTTGGCCTCGTCGTCGATCAGCGGCGTATAGCCAGGCGTCAGCGTCAGGACGGCGAACAGGGCGATGATGACCAGGGCAGCGATGCCGGCCCAGTTCAGCCCAGCCTTCTGATCGGCGTTGAGATCGCTGGCGACCGCGCCGTCAGCTTCATTCGCTTCATAGGTCGGCGATGGACCCAGGCGCGGCTCGATCACCCGGTCGGTAATAAACCAAGCCACGGGCGTCAGGATCAGGCCCAGCGCCAAGGTAAAGCCCCAGTTGCCGAGCGGATTGATGGGATAGACCGGATCGACCAGCCGCGCGGCGGCTTGGGTGATACCCAGCATCAAAACGTCGAACTGGCCCGGTATCAGGTTGGCGGCAAAGGCCCCGGAAATCCCGGCATAGGCCGCGGCGATACCCACGAGCGGGTGACGCCCAGCCTCCTTATAGACAAGCGCGGACAGCGGAATGATGACGATATAGGCCGCGTCGGCAGCGTGGTGCGACAACAGGCCCAGCAGGAAAAGAGCCGGGGTCATGGCCGCGCGCGGAATGCGCCGCACAGCGCCGCCCAAGAGGGCGTGAAACAGGCCCGAGCGCTCTGCGACACTGGCTCCCAGGATCACCACCAACACCAGGCCAAGTGGCGGGAACCCTGTCAGGGTGTCGGGCATCTCGACCAACAGCTTGCGGACGTTTTCCACCGACAACAGGCTCTGCACATGCAGCACCTTGCCCGTCACCGGGTGGACCGCGCTCCAGCCCGTCGCCGCCACCAAGGCCGAAACGATGATGACGGCCCCGCTGAGGATCAGGAAGATCACAACCGGATCGGGCAAGAGGTTGCCCAGCCGCTCCAACCGGTCCAGCCACGCGCTGCTTTTGGCAGGCGCGGTGGCTGGCTCGTTCTTGGCCGTCATGGCCTAGAACTGGGCGGACAGGCGCACGTAGAAGGACCGCCCGCGCTCGTCGTAGGTATAGATATCGTAGTTGATTGGCGCATTGGCGTAGGACCGCGGCGCGTTCAGGTTGGCGATGTTATTAACGCCCACGGTGATCGCGGTTTCGAACTTGTCAAAGGTGTAGCCAGCCTCGGCATCCTGGTAGAAGATTTTCTTAGTCTCCGGCCCCTTCACCGTATTGGCAACATCGGTGGTCGGGCCGATGTAACGGCCACGCCACAGCGCCGTCATCGGTCCCTGCGTCCACTTCGCGGAGGTCTGCCCTTTCCACTTGGGATAGGTCGAACGTGGCTGGTCGCCCTTGCCGACCCGCTCATCAACGATCGGGGCACCGCCGGTCGGATTGGGCGAGGTGGTGCGGAAGGTCTGCAGATTAGAAGCGTCGATCAGGGTGTTGAACCGGCCGACCGGGGTGCTGAAGTCATAACGCAGGGTGTAGTCGATACCTGCGGTGGCGATTTCGTTGAGGTTCTGCGAGCCCTGCAGCAGCGACTTGATGGCACCGGTAGCGCTATCGCGCGTCACCAGTTCGCAGAAGACCCCGCCGCGCGCGGCGCAGAGTTGCAGGATCTGAGTCACCGACTGAGCGGCGATCGCGTCCTTGATCTTTATGTCGTACTTGTCGACGGTCAGCGACAGGCCGGGCAAGAAGCGGGGCTTGATCGCCACGCCATAGGTGGTGGTGTCGGCAGTCTCTGGCTTGAGCTGGCGATTGCCGCTGATGATGCCGGGGATCAGACCGTTGAGGTTGAAGTTGGCTTGGTTGTAACCCGCTGGCACGCCGACGCAGCCAGGCTGGCTGGCGTTGGCCGCTGCGCCGCCGTTACAGGGATCGATACCCTGGAAGCTGGTCTCGCGGGCACCCTGATAGAGCTCGTTGATCGAAGGCGCGCGGAAGCCCTGGCTGTATGTGCCACGGATCAGGATGTCCTGGATCGGACGCCAGCCAATGCCGGCCTTGCCCGTCGCGGCGCTGCCCACGGTATTGTAGTCAGAGTAGCGCGCGGCAAGGCTCAAATCGAGGGTCTGGGCCAAGGCCACGTCCTTCAGAAGCGGAAGGTCGGCCTCGATATAGGCTTCGTTGAGGCTGTAGAAGCCCTTGGTGGCGGTGCGGGTCTGGGCCGTGGTGGTAGTCGCGGCCGCGGGCAGGTAACGGGGCGCGGAGTTGACATAGGGGTCAGGCGAGTCGATCGCCGAGTTGCGCCGATGCTCGACACCGGCGGCAATAGCCAGTGGGCCAGCCGGTAGCTGGAACAGCTCGCCGGTGATGTTGAAGGTCACGTCGCTCAGCCGGGTCTCGTTGGACTCGCGTGCGGTGTAACGCACGTATTCGGCCTGAGCCGATGTCATGGGGCCAAACAGGTTGATGGCCGTGCAGCCTGCGATCGTGGCGCAGCGGGCCGGGTCGCCTAGGCCAAGTGCCAGTTGGTCGTAGTTCACGCTGTTCAGCGCCTTGCTGAAGATGTGGTTCCGATTGAACGAACCAAAGACGTCCCACGACCAGTCGCGGTTCAGGAGTTTGAAGGCGCCATCGAACCCGGCGGCCACGCGGAACGTCTCGACGTCCTGCACATTATCGCGATTGCCGATGTCAGTCATCACACGGCGGATCCGCCAGGCAGAGTTGGCGGCGAAGCCCAGCGTATTGGCTGTGGGAACGCCGTTGGCCGTGCCGAACGGGTTGAAGGCCTGGTTGTTGGGCAGGGCAAAGCCCTGAATGGTGCCGGCCGTGCCGCCGATGTCGAGCAAAACCGGCGAGAATAGCTGATCGGACTTACGGCGGTTGTAGAGCGCCTCGCCCGTGAAGTGGATGCTGTCGGAAATCTCGGTCTTGAAGCGGCTGTAAAAGCCATAGCGCTTGCTGGGACCGGTCGAATAAATACCCTGCGCCTGGGTGTTGTAGAAGTCGCCAGGCAGGGTGCCGCGATGGAAAGCATCGTCGGCCAGCGCACCGGTACCGATGGCCGTGCCGTTGGCCACCGCAGGTGTGGCGCTTGAGGCGAAGCCCGCGATGGTGCCGAAATAGGTGTTCGCGGCCAGGCCCGGCAGGATGTAGAGGCCGTTCGGGTTGTTGCCCACGGCCGTTTGCGGCACCAGGGTCAGGGTGGTCAGCTGGCGAGCCGAGGTCAGGATCGGCTCTTCCTTGACGTAGGAGGCCGACAACAGCACCGAACTCCTCGCCCAGCGCTTGCCGAAATTGAGCGCGCCCGAGTAGGACTTGCCGTCGCCTTCGCTGGTGACGCCATACTTGGCGTTGGCCTTGATGCCGTCGAAATCACGGGCGGTCTTGATGTTGACCACACCTGCGATAGCGTCCGAGCCGTAGATTGCGGAGGCACCATCTTTCAGCACCTCAACGCCCTCGATCATGCCCAGCGGCATGGTGTTGAGGTCGACGAAATCGCGGAAGCCGCGCTGGCCGACGCCATCGACCCAGCGATGGCCGTCAACCAACACCAGCACGCGGTTGCCGCTGCCTTCCGATCCGCCAAGATAACGCAGGTTGATCGAGCTGGCACCGTAGGCCGTGCCCTGAGTGCCGTTCGAGTTGAGGCTGACCCCCGCCGATGGCAGCTTCTGCATCAGCTCGCCGATCGAGTTGGCCGCCGAACCGCGGATGTCTTCGGCGGTCAGGGTGGTCACCACCCCCACGACCTCAGCATCCTTGCGGGCGATGCGCGAGCCGGTAACGATAATGGCGTCCACCGAAGCTGCCGGCGCAGCGGCCTGCGCCATGGCGGGAGTGGCGACGCCCGTGGTGAGCACCCCGGCCGCGGTTAGGGCGGCAATGGCAGCACCATTGCGCAGGCCACGCAGCATCGTCTTCGCGTTCGACATCTTCGAATTATCTCCTTGACGGTTCGCGGCGTTTTCCGCGCACATCCAACCCGTTATAAATTGACGTTAAACAGACCTGAGAGGGTCACAACGGTATTGATTAATCTAATCGGTCCATGCCGTGAAGGAATGACCTACCCCGAGATCAAGCCTTCCGCTTATCTGCTGGAGAAACCTTGGCTGGAGCCGTGTGCATGACTGAATTCGACAGCGGCCGTCGCGCCACCCTAACCGGTGCCGCCGCCCTGACCGGGCTGGGTGCCCTGCCAGTCCTGGCGGCCCAGCGCAGGCCGTTGCGGCTTTCCCTGCTCGGCCAAGCCCTGCTGGAGAACGATCTGCGCACCCAGGTTTGGCCCGACCGCGAGCGGGTTTCCGCGCTCGTCCGCCATGGCGAAATCGGCTTCACCAATCTGGAAACCGTGATCCGTAGTAGCATCGTCGGTACCGCAACGCGTGAGGAACTGACCCTTCATGCCGGCGAACCGGTGGTGATTGATTGCCTCAAATCCCTCGGCATCACGCTGGTGGCCACATCCAATAACCACACCTTTGATCTGGGCCAGGGCGGGGTGCTCTCGACCCTAACGGCGCTCGACGCCGCCCACCTGCCCCACGCTGGATCGGGCATCGACCTGGACCATGCGGCGGCGGCAGGTTTCGCCACGACCAAAACCGGCACCAGGGTCGCCCTGGTTGGCTTCGCCACCGGCAAGGTCCGCGACGGCGGCGCGGCAAGCCCAACGCGCCCCGGCGTCAATGAGGTACGCGAAGATTCGCCCGGTGTGCTCAATGCGCAGGACCTGGCGCGCGTCCATGCAGCCCTGGCCGAGGGTGCCAAAACCGCAGAGGTGGTTATCGCCTACCAGCACAATCACCTTTGGGGCGACGACATGGCCATCACAGCCCCCTGGCAGCGTCAGCTGGCTAAGCGCTGTATCGACGCCGGGGCCACCGTCTTTGTCAGCCACGGCGCTCCGCTCCTGCACGGAATGGAACTCTATAAGAATGCCCCGCTGTTCTACGGCCTGGGCAATTTCATCTTCCAAACCGAAACCCCACCGGGGACCTATCCGCAGCGCGTGTGGGATGGGCTGATTGTCGATTGCCAGATCAGCGGTGCGGGCAAGCCCCGCATCGGCTTTATTCCCATCGTGCTGAACGACACGGGTCTTGGCGGACCGTCCGACATGGAAACTCGCGGGCGGCCCTCCCTGGCTGGAACGGTAGACGCGACGCGCATCCTCGCTGATTTCGCGGCGCGGTCTCAGGATTTCGGCGTGACAATCGCCATCCGCGACGGCGTCGGTCTGCTGGTATAGAACGGCGGCGAGACGGAACTGCGGGAGACGATCATGGCCGGCCTGAAGGACAAGCGCGGCTTTATCGACAAGGACCGGCTCGACCTGACCGAACGGCAGGCGGTCGAATACTGGATGAAGCGCTGGGGCATCACCCGCGATCAGCTGGCCGCTGCCCACCGCAAGGTCGGCCGAATGACCAAGGACATTGCCGCCGAGCTTGGCAAGAAGCGCTAGGCGTCGGCCTAGTAGGTTGCCAGCCGGTAGGTCTTGCCACCGATAATCACAGCCTTCAGCAGACCGGTGTTTGAACCGTCACGCGACGGGCTGAAGATATAGGTCATCGATGATCCCGGCTTGAGATCCTGGCGGATCAACAGGCCCATCCGGTGCAGTTCGGAACTGTTCACCCCTTCGAGTGTCCATACCGTTTGGGCCTTGGTCTGCGTATCGACCACGGCGAATTTCCAAACCGCGTGCGGCTCGATATCGCGCAGTTCGATCAATGGCCCGGTGCGCTGCACCTGGACTGCCGTGTTGTAGGCGGCGTTGGCGTTATGATGCGCCAAGGCGGGGCTTGCGGCGATACCAAGCGACACGACAGCGAGAAGGGTCTTGAGATTCTTCATTGGCGATGTTTTCCCCCTCCGGCCGACGAGTCTAGTGCGATCTTTGAAGATTTGTCAGCGAGCACCTTCGCGGGCAGCACCGCAAAGCCGATCACCCCGGCGACAATCAGCACGCCTCCGATCAGATCATAAGCCGCCAGCGGCTCATGCAGCAGGATGACCGCCAGCACAGCACCGAACACAGGCATGAGATTGATGGCCTGCGAGGCCCGCGCCGGGCCCACCAGGTCGACGGCGCGCGTGTAGAACAAATAGGCTAGCAGCGATGGAACTACCGACACATAGGCAAAGGCCCCCAGGCTCGCGATGCTCCAGATAATACGATGACCGTGGGTCAGTTCGAAATGGCTGGCTGGCCCCATTGCCGCAACCCCGATGGCGAAGACACAGGCCATGAAGCTTAATGGATTCACCGCCGGGCGTAGGCGCAAGAGCACTGTGTAGATCGCCCATGCCAGGACCGCGATCAGGATCAGGCCATCCCCGTGGTTGAACCGCAGCTTCAGCAGCACATCGACGCTGCCCTGGCAGACGATAATCACCACGCCTGAAGCGGAAATAGCCACGGCGGCCAGCTGTCGCCAGCCCACGGTCTCGCGAAAGAGCAGAAAGGCAAAGGCAACGATCAGCGGCGGAATTGCGGCCTGGATCAGCACGCCATTCGTAGCCGTGGTGTAGTGCAGCCCCGTGTAGAGCAGGGCGTTGAAGGTAGCGACGCCCAGCAGGCCAAGCACAATGACGATCCCGGCCTTGGCCCGCAACGCGGCCGCGTCTCGTTTCAAGTGCGGCCACGCGAACGGTGCCACCAGGGTCAGTGCACCGGCCCAGCGCACGAAGGCCAGGGTAAACGGGGGAACTAGGTCCCGCGCCGCC
>CANKEA010000016.1 GCA_947480815.1 Caulobacterales bacterium
AGAGATCGAGATCGTTGGCCTGGGTCCATCGACGCTCATCAACGCCCACCCAGGCACGCCGGACTTCGGTAAGTTCTGAATGGGTCCGACCTAGTCGCGCTCGGGCGCGGCGCCGCCTTGGTCCAGAATGACGTGTCCGATCCAGCTGACGATGCTGATCATGATCGAGCCGAGGAGTGCGGGGATTAGGCCGCCTACGGTCAGGCCGGGCAACAGGTAGGCAATCAGACCCAGCATCGCGGCATTGACCAGTAGCAGCCAAAGGCCCAGCGTCAGGACGGTGATCGGTAGGGTCAGCAGGATCAAGAACGGCCGGATGATCGCATTGACGATCCCCAGGCCCGCCGCCGCGATCAGCAAGGTGGTGACTGTATCGTAGTGAATGCCGTGCACCAGGCGCGCCGCGATGTAGAGCGCGAAAGCGCCGATCAGAGCGCGCAGTATTAGTCGCACCATGTTTGGCCCCATCGGTTGCCGCCTCACAGAAGCTTAGGCTGGAGAGATTACGCCCACAATCCGCATGCGTGGTCTTATCTTGGCCGCATCCTATCCCTATCTAGGGACTTGAACGGGGGTAGTTGTCTAGGGCGTTTATCTGCGCCCCTCCCGTCTCGGGATGAAAAGGGGACTGTCATGGCTGCAGCAAACGCGCTCTCGGTAATGTCGCCGGACGGCGGCCTGTCGCGCTACCTCACCGAAATCCGCAAATTCCCCATGCTGGAGCGCGACGAGGAATTTATGCTCGCCCAGCGCTGGAAGGAGCATCAGGATCCCGACGCGGCCCATAAGATGGTCACCAGCCACCTGCGTCTCGTGGCCAAGATCGCCATGGGCTATCGCGGCTATGGCCTGCCGATCGGCGAGGTTATCTCCGAAGGCAACGTTGGGCTGATGCAGGCCGTCAAGAAGTTCGAGCCCGACAAAGGTTTCCGCCTGGCCACCTACGCCATGTGGTGGATTCGTGCCTCTATCCAGGAATACATCCTGCGCAGCTGGTCGCTCGTGAAGATGGGCACCACTGCGGCGCAGAAGAAGCTGTTCTTCAACCTGCGCAAGGCCAAGAGCCAGATTTCCGCCTTTCAGGACGGCGACCTGCGGCCCGAACAGGTGACCGAGATTGCGACCAAGCTGGGCGTGCTCGACAGCGAAGTGATTTCGATGAACCGTCGCCTGTCTGGACCCGACTCTTCGCTCAACGCACCCGTGCGCGGCGATAGCGAGGCCGAGTGGCAGGATTGGCTGGCCGACGACAATGCCGTCAGCCAGGAAACCGCCTTCGCCGAGAGCGAAGAAAAGAGCCAGCGCATGACCCTGCTGCAAGCGGCCATGGGTGACCTGACAGACCGCGAACGCCACATCATTACCGAGCGGCGCCTGAAGGACGACCCGATCACACTCGAAACCCTGGCGTCAGAATACGGCGTCAGCCGTGAACGGGTGCGCCAGATCGAGGTGCGGGCCTTCGACAAGCTGCAAAAGGCCATGCAGGCCGCCGCGATGCGAAAAGGGATGGTTGCAGCTTAACCTTCCGCCGTCATCCCGACCGGAGCGAAGCGCCGGGACCCAGAGCTTGCGGTGCCTTGGCCCCCAGGTCCTGGATTAGCGCGCTATGCGCTTGTCCGGGATGACGGGGCGCTGAGGTGGTAGCAATCCTGACGGTCAGGCGGCCAAGGCCCGCTTTCCGTCTGATCCCGTCAGGGTCAGACGTACCACTTCACCGCACGCCAAACTGGCCGGAACCACCACCTCGGTGAAGTCGCCGGCGCGGCCGACGCCGGCCTTCTCAACCAGCACGTCCGCTTGCGTGCCCACGCGCGACGTCAGGTGACGGGCCAGGGCCAAATCACCCTCGGCGCGAAGGCGGGCAGCCCGCTCTTTTACGATGGCACCTGCAACCGGCGGCATTCGAGCGGCAGGCGTGTTGGGACGTGGGCTGAAGGGGAAGGCGTGCACGTAGGCAATCCCGCCCTCACGAACCAGGGCCAAGGTATTCTCGAACGCCTGTTCGCTCTCGGTCGGGAAACCGGCGATCAGGTCAGCTCCGAAGGCCACATCAGGACGCACAGCCCGCACGGCGGCAATCAGCTTCAGAGCGTCGGCACGCAGGTGGCGACGCTTCATGCGCTTGAGGATCATGTCGTCCCCTGCCTGAAGACTGAGGTGCAGGTGAGGCATCAGCCGCGGCTCCTCCACCAGGCAGCGCATCAAGGTCTCATCAATCTCGGCCGCGTCGATTGAGGAAAGCCGCAGGCGTTGCAGTTCCGGAACCAATAACAGGATGCGCGCCACAAGATCACCCAGCACCGGCGCGCCGGGCAAGTCCGCGCCCCAACTGGTAATGTCTACGCCGGTCAGCACCACCTCGCGGCTGCCGGCCAAAGCCAGGCGGCGCACCTGCGTAACCACATCGGCGACCGGGACCGAGCGCGAATTGCCACGACCAAACGGGATAACGCAAAAAGTGCAGCGGTGATCACAGCCGTTCTGGACCGCCACAAAGGTGCGTGCCCGCTCTGTTGGATCACGGGTGGCCGATGCCGTAGCGCCCCGCTCGGTCATGATGTCGGGAACCCGGACTCGTTCGCCGTGGGCGTGCAGGGCACCCGATCGCGCCTTGTCGGCGTTGCCCAGCACCAGATCCACCTCGGGCATGGCGGCGAAGGCGGCCGGATCAATCTGTGCTGCGCAGCCGGTGACGATCAGCCGGGCGTCCGGCCGTTCACGCCGCATTTTGCGGATCGATTGACGCGCCTGTCGCATGGCCTCGGCGGTGACCGCGCAGGTGTTGAATACGACAGCGCCTGTGACGCCGTCAGCCTCTGCCTGGGCGCGGATTTCCTCGGATTCGGCCAGGTTGAGCCTGCAGCCGAAGGTGATGACTTCTGTGCCGCTCACGGCATGGTCCCCGAAAATTCGACCGCCACGGGCCCCGTCATGATCACATGGTTGTCGTCGCGCCAGTCGATCTCAAGTTCGCCGCCGTCGAGGATCATCATCGCCTTGCGTCCGGTCAGACCGCGCCGCGCCGCTGCGACCAGGGCCGCGCAGGCACCTGTGCCGCATGCCTTGGTCAGACCTGCGCCACGTTCCCACACCCGAAGGCGGATGCGATCAGTCGCTAAGATGTGTGCGAAACCGACGTTCACGGCCTGCGGGAAAAGCGGATGGTGCTCGATCAGCGAGCCATCGCCAGTGACTTCAGTGTCGGTCGGCTCGTGGTCGACGAAGAACACCACATGCGGATTTCCCATCGAGACCGCTCCAGGTGTATGCAGCCGCGGATGGTCGATAGGACCGATCTGCAGCTCGATATTCCGGGTGTCCATATCCTCGGACAGTGGAATTTCGTTCCACTTTAGCCGGGGTTCACCCATGTCGACCGCGACGTGGTTCTCGCCGGCCCTGGCGGCCATCAAGACGCGCTCGGCGGTGTGAAAAACCGCCTCGTCCTTGCCGCTAGCCTGCATCAGGAGCCAGCCGACGCAGCGGCTGCCGTTGCCACAGGCCCCGACCTGTTCACCATCATTATTCCAGAACCGCACCAGCGGCGATTGGCCACCGTCATTCGAAATGGCGATCAGCTGGTCGAAGCCAACGCCGCCGTCACGGCTTCCCCAGGCCCGCACCTGCTCTGGGGTGGGCTGAAAGTCGTGGGCACCCTGGACCACGACAAAGTCGTTGCCCAGCCCGTTCATCTTGAGAAACCTAAGGCTCATGGGAGCGATCCTATAGTGATGTTGTCGCGTTTAGGCGACACCGTCGGCCGCCGAGTGCGGTCAAGCGGGCGAAGGCCCAGCCCTAAACGCCCCGCAAGGTCTCCGCCAGCAGGCGGCCCTCTGTCGCGCGGCTGGAACGGCTGCGCCAGATCACCACGATCTCGCGGCTTGGGTGATCGGCGGCCAGATGACGCACCGAGACATGCGCTCGCTCGGCCAGACCGGCCTCAACAGCCATTGCGGGCACTAAGGAGACGCCCAGGCCCGATCCCACCATCTGCATCAGGGTAGGCAGTGAGGTGGCCGCAAAGGCCTCATCCTCGCCGACCCGCGGCGGGGGCTTGAGTCCACACGCGGCCAGGGCGTGATCCCGCAGACAGTGGCCGTCTTCCAGAAGGATCAGGCCGTCGTCCTCAAGCGCTTCCGGCGTGACGCGATCATGGGTCAGTAGGCGGTGATTGGCCGGGAAGGCGGCTAGAAGTTCGTCGTCTTCCACATGGGCGTATTCCAGACCGGTCAGGTCGTAGGGCAGGGCGATAAGGGCCGCATCCAGGGTCCCGGCCTTCAACCCCGCCACCAGCTTGGCCGTGAGATCCTCGCGCAGATACAGCCGTAGCTTGGGGAATTTCGCCCGCAACGTTGGCAAGGCCCGCGGCAGCAGGAACGGGGCAATGGTCGGAATCACGCCCAGCCGGAAGCGCCCTGAAAGGGGGTGGCCCGCGCCCTGGGCGGCCTGCACCAGGTCTTCCGCCTTTGCCAGGATTTCGGACGCTCGCGCCGCCGCCTCGTGCCCGGCGGCGGTCAGGATTACACCCGATCGCGCTCGGTCAACGACCGCGGTGCCGATGATCTTTTCCAGCTCGGCGATACCTGCTGAAAGGGTGGGCTGAGTCACGTGGGCCGCCTCGGCAGCGCGGCTGAAGCTGCCCTGTTCGACCAGGAGCTTGAGGTATTGCAGTTGGCGGAGGGTTGGAAGCATGGCTCTCATATAGACTGCCTCTATGCCATTTCAAAAAACAATCGATTAGCTATTGAAGCGGGCCCGGCCTAACAGTCTCTCACATGGGCCCTGAGCCTAAGGGCCTGCCCCAAATCGATAGGAGACTGACATGCTCGGCGTTGGCGAAACCTTCCCCGATTTCAAGATCACCGGCGTGAAGCCGGGCTTCAACAAGCACGAGGAAAACGGCGTTAGCGCCTTCGAAACCCTCACCCAAGAGTCCTTCACCGGCAAGTGGAAGGTGGTCTTCTTCTATCCGAAAGATTTCACCTTCGTCTGCCCGACCGAGATTGCCGAATTCGCGCGCCTCAATAAGGATTTCGCCGACCGCGACACCGTGGTGCTGGGGGGCTCGACCGACAACGAGCACTCCAAGCTCGGCTGGCGCCGCGAGCATCCGGACCTCGACAAACTGCCGATCTGGCAGTTCGCTGACAATTCCGGGAAGCTGGCCCGCGCGCTGGGCGTGCTGAACGAAGACGAGGGCGTCGCCCTGCGCGCTACCTACGTGGTCGACCCGCATAACGTCGTGCAGCACGTCTATGTGACCAACCTCAACGTGGGTCGCGCGCCCGCCGACACCTTGCGTGTTGTCGATGCGCTGCAGACGGACGAACTCTGCGCCTGCAACCGTCCGGCCGGCGGCGACGTTCTTAAACCCGCAGCGTAAGGCCATCCGGGTTCAGTCTAGCTGATCTGAACCGGCTGAACGCCGCTGCGCTGGAAGGCGTGGCCTGACCCTCCCCCGAGCGGTCACGCCTTCCAGCCACTCTTTCAAATCTGGAGACCGCCATGTCCCTCGACGCCCTGCGCGAGCGCCTGCCTGCCTATGCCAAGGACCTGAGCCTGAACCTGTCATCCCTGGCGTCTGAAACCCTACTCAGCGACGCCCAGAAGTGGGGCACCTTCGTGGCCAGCGCCCACGCGGTCGGCCAGGGCGATGTGGTTAGGGCCGTTGAGGCCAGCGCCGTCGCTGCGGGGTTTTCCGACGAGGGCATGGCTTCGGCCAAGGCCGCCGCGGCCATGATGGGCATGAACAATATCTACTACCGGTCGCTGCACATTATGCACAACCAAGAGTACCGCACCCTGCCGGCGCGGCTGCGGATGAATATTCTAGCAAGCCCCGGCGCGCCGAAGATAGAGTTCGAGCTGTGGTGCCTCGCGGTTTCGGCCGTGAATGGCTGCGGTGCCTGCCTCGACAGTCACGAAGCCGAATTGCGCCAGCACGGGGTGACCAATGTGCAAGTCCAGGCGGCGCTACGTATTGCCGCTGTAGTCCATGCCGTCAGCGCCGTCATGCGGGGTGAGTCGGCCGCTCAATAGAAACCCGCTAGCCTACCGAAAGGGCGGATGCGCGGATCATTGCGCAGGCTCAAACGCCAAGGGCGCACCCCAGAAGGCCTGCACTATGGCATTCTGGGGTCCCGGCTCACCCGTAGTCCAGAATCGCCGGCTTCCAGAATGGCCGATGTTGAACTCCGGATGGCGCGCCAAATAGCCTGTTAGGGCCTCAGCCGTCGCGGCGGGCTGATGGATCAAAGGCGTGCCCGGTGGCAGGGCATCACGGAACAGGCCGGCAATAATCTCATAATGGGTACAGCCCAAGATCGCCCGGTCCGGCGCACGGCCGATACGCGCGATCATCTCGGCCACATACCCCTGCACAGCCACGGCAAGATCCGCCAGAGAGGTCCCGCCCTCGATCATGGGCACAAGGTCGGGGCAAGGCTGACCGCAGACGGTGATATCAGGGCGCCGCTTGGCGATCTCGATCTCATAGACCCGACTTTGCACCGTCCCTCGCGTGGCAAAGATGCCCAGCACATCGGGTCTAGCTTGCGCCGCAGGATTGGCGGGCTGGGTCCAGTCCATGCCCGTGGCATCCTCGATGGTTGGGACGATAATACCCAGGATGTTGACGGGCCGGCCGATCACCCTGGCATGGTCTTGTAACCAAGTCTGTTGCAGCCGACGCAGTGAGATGGCGGAGGCGGTGTTGCAGGCCAGGACCACCAGATCAGCACCGGCCGAGAACAGTCGCGTGATGGCGGCGCGGGTTAGGTCGACAACCTCCTCGCCGGGGCGGCCGCCATAGGGGGCGTTGGCCTGATCGGCCAGGTAAAGGAATTCGGCCTGCGGCAGGCGACGCACCAGGGCGCGCGCCACGCTGAGACCCCCGACACCGGAATCGAACAGGCCTATCGACATGGCTAGAGTTTAGCCCCGAGCGGTTGCGGTGGTCTATAGAGCGCTGACATGATGCTCCGCCGCCTCTTGCTTGTCCTGCTGCTTGCCGTCCTGGCATCGCACGCGACTGCCCAGTCGACGGCTGAGCCGGGCATGAGCACGGTCGTCGAGGCGCTAGAGGTGGTTGCGAAGGCCCCCGGCCCGGCGATGTGGCGGGTTAGCCGCAACGGCTCGGAGGTCGTGATTATGGGCACGGTATCGCCCGTCGCGCATTCGCTAGCCTGGGACGACCGGCGACTGCGCCGTAACTTGACCGGCGCACGCCAAATGCTCGCTCCAAGTCGGCCGGTGGGCGGCGCCAAGGCCATGCTGTCCTATGCCCTTGGCGACCGCAGTAAGATCCGCGTTGGTGGCACCAGCACCCTGGCGGCGCGCCTGCCGACCGATTTAGCTGCCAAATTCAGCGCGGCCGCCGGGGCCGCTCATCAACAACTATCAAAATACGACCGATGGAAACCGGCCGCTGCGGGCATCATGCTGCTCGGCGATTTCGACAAGGCCGCCGGCCTTTCGCGCGGCAAGCCCATCATCACGATAACTCGACTGGCCCAGTCCATGAAGATCCCGGTCAAGGCGGCGGGTAAGGTGGATGTTGCCAAGGTGCTTGGCGACGGCACCCGGCTCGACGACGCCCAAAACATCGCTTGCCTGGCCGTGGCGGCGGAGCAGGTCTACCGGCTGGCGGGGGCACCGGGCGAGCTGGGACAGGCTTGGGCGGTGGGCGATCTGCGCGCCGTTCAGCGACTCTACACCCCCCGCACCGCCGATCAGTGCCCACTCCTAAACCCATTGCTCGACAAGGAGATCGCCGCCAGCGTGAGCGTGGTGCAAGGCGCGCTGCAGACCCCCGGCCACTCAGTGGCGCTCATCGACATGAGCCTGCTGCTACGGCCCGGCGGCGTGCTGGACCGCCTCAGCGCGGACGGCAACCAGATCGACACACCCTAGACGCGCTTGATTTTGACGGGTTTTGCGCCCATAAAGCCTTCCTTCAGGCGTTAGTTGCTAGCGCCCTCCACCGTCACGACCCCCTGCGAATGATGCTGGGACGAGGACGGCGAGGCCCCCCCGTCGACGTGATCGTCCACGGGGGCGGACTGCGTTTGGGACTCCTGCATGACGCCCGTCATGTCGAATTTTAGAAAAACGCCTTTCCGGCCGGAAAGGCTTCGAGTGGATTTTTGAGACGGCATGTTTGACGCGCTGAGCGAAAAACTTTCGGGAGTCTTCGACCGCCTCGGCGGGCGCGGGGTGCTGTCCGAAGCCGATATTGACGAGGGCCTGCGCGAGGTTCGCTTGGCACTGCTGGAAGCCGACGTCGCCTTGCCGGTGGTGAAAGATTTCATAGCCAGGGCTAAGACACTCGCCTCGGGTGAGTCTGTCATCCGCTCGGTCAAGCCGACCGATCAGGTCATCAAGATCGTCTATGACGGCCTGGTGGACATGCTGGGCGGCGAGACACGGACCGGCCTCAACATCAGCCTCAACCCGCCGACCGTAATCCTGATGGCCGGCTTGCAGGGCTCTGGCAAGACCACCACCAGCGCCAAGCTCGCCCTGCGCCTGACCAAGGTCGAACGCAAAAAAGTGCTCATGGCGTCGCTCGATACGCGCCGCCCGGCCGCCATGGAACAACTGGCCACCCTAGGCAGGCAGATCGGTGTCGAGACACTGCCGATCCTGGTCGGACAGGGTGCCGCCGATATCGCCCGGCGCGCGCTCAGCGCCGCCAAGCTTTCTGGCTACGATGTCCTGATCCTCGACACCGCCGGGCGCACGACGCTCGACGAGGCGATGATGAGCGAGGCGGCCCAGATCGCCCAGATCGCCAAGCCGTCTGAGACCCTTCTGGTCGCCGATAGCCTCACGGGCCAGGACGCGGTTCGCACCGCCAAGGCCTTCCACGAGCGTCTGCCGCTCACCGGGCTAATTCTGACCCGCACAGACGGCGATGGCCGCGGAGGCGCGGCGCTGTCGATGCGCCATGTCACCGGCCTGCCGATCAAGTTCCTGGGCGCAGGCGAACAGGTGGAGGCACTTGACGCCTTCGACGCTCGCCGTGTGGCCGGGCGGATCCTCGGTCAGGGCGATGTGGTGGCCCTGGTCGAAAGGGCAGCTGCTGATCTGGACCATGCCGAAGCCGAACGCATGGCCAAGAAGATGGCCAAGGGCAAGTTCGACCTCGACGACCTCTCGGCTCAGCTGGCGCAGATGCAGAAAATGGGCGGGATGGAAGGGATCATGGGCATGTTGCCCGGGGTCCAGAAGGTCAAAAAGCAGATCGCCGAGGCCAATATCAACGACAAGATGATCGGCCGGCAGCGGGCCATCATCAGCTCCATGACCAAGGAAGAGCGTAAGAAGCCCGACATTCTGCAGGCCTCGCGTAAGCGCCGCATCGCGGCCGGGTCTGGCGTCGATGTGGCCGAGATCAACCGCCTGCTGAAACAGCATCGGCAGATGGCCGACATGATCAAGTCGATGAGCCGCGACGGTGGCAAGAGCCTGGCGCGCATGGCGCATATGATGGGCGGCGGCGACATGAGCAAGCTCAAGGCAATGGGCGCGCCCGGTGCTGCGCCCGACCCTCAGGCGCTCGAACAGATGGCCGCCAAGCTCGGCGGAAAACTGCCCGGCCTTGGTGGAGGCCATGGACAATTACCCGGCCTGGGCGGCGGCCCGCCTCCCGGCTTCAACCCCTTCAAGAAATAGAACCTAAGGAACCCGAAAATGCTGAAAATTCGTCTCGCCCGCGGGGGCACCAAGAAGCGCCCCTACTATTCCATCGTCGTCGCCGACAGCCACTCGCCCCGCGATGGCCGCTTCATCGAGAAGGTGGGCACCTACAACCCTCTGCTGGCCAAGGACGGCCCCGTTCCTCGGGTTACGTTGAAGCTGGAATCGATAAACGCCTGGATCGCCAAGGGTGCCCAGCCGACCGATCGCGTCGCCCGCTTCCTGGCCTCCGAAGGCGTGGGCCAATGGAAACATGGCAACAACCCCAACAAGGGTCAGCCGCACAAAAAGGCGCAGGAACGTGTCGCCGAAAAGGCGCAACGTGACGCTGACGCTGCTGCCGCCGCCGCCGAGGCCCTGGCCAACCCGCCGGCGCCTGAGCCCGAACCCGAAGCCGCGCCGGAACCTGAAGCCGTGACCGAGGAATCGCCGGCTGCCGAAGTCGTTGCGGAAGAAGCTGCTCCCGTCGCCGAAGAAGCGCCTGCCGAGCCTGTCGCCGAGGAAGCTCCCGCTGAAGCCGCAGCCCCGGCGGCTGAGGCTGAAGTCGAAGTCCCGGTGGCCGAGGCTGCCGCCGAGACCGATCCGAAGGAAGCTTAAGGGACGCTGCGGCGCGGCTGATCGAAGATGGCTGAGAAGCTGATCCTGGTTGGCCGCGTCACAGGTGCCTTTGGCGTCAAGGGTGAGACGCGGATCACCGCCTATACCGCCGACCCCATGGCCTTGACGGACTATGGCCCGCTCCTGCGCAAGTCCGGCGCGCCGGGCCTGACCGTGCAGTCGGCGCGGCCAGCCAAGGGCGGAATCGTCGCCCGGGTTATGGAAATTGCCACACCGGAACAGGCTGACGCCCTGCGCGGGCTCGAGCTTTACGTCCCGCGCGAGCGCCTGCCCGAACCAGACGACGAGGACGAATTCTATCTAACCGATCTGATCGGTTTGGCCGCCATAGCGCCGGATGGCTCGCCCTTGGGCGTTGTGGCCGGCGTCGAAAACTACGGTGCCGGGGACCTCTTTGAGATCAAGCCGCCTGGAATCGCGCCCAACTGGCAGGTCGCTTTCACGCGTGAAAATGTGCCGGCCGTGCACATCGCCGAGGGCCGGATCGTGGTGCTGCGACCAGACGAAGTGGGCGACATCGGCGAAGAGAGCCGCGAGCGCTAGGCCCGCTGCCGTATCAGGCCTTCCTGGGCCATCGACGCGACCAATACGCCATCGCGGCTGAACATCCGACCCGTCACAAGCCCGCGCGCGCCGGACGTCGAGGGACTTTTCTGCACGAACAGGTGCCATTGGTTGAAATCGATCGGCCGGTGAAACCAGATCGCATGGTCCATGCTGGCCGTCTGCAGACCCGCTGACCAGACACCCAGACCATGCGCACCCAACGCCGTGGAGAGGAAGGTCATGTCGGAGGCGTAGGCCAAGGTGGCTTGCTGTCGGTCGACCACCAAGACCACAGGACGCTTGGCGCGCATCCAGACGGTCTTATGCGGTGGGTTGCCCGGGGCCGGGACGAATCCCGGCGGGCCGGCGCGGCGAAGCTCGATTCTCTGCGTCCGATCCGCCATAACCCGCGCGAAGTCCGGCAAGGCCTCGCCAAGTGCTAGCCAGCGCTGCATCTCGTCGACCAGGTCCTCGGGGGCCGCATCTTCCGGCATCGGATCCTGATGTTCCAGGCCGACCTCTAGCTTTTGAAACGATGCCATCATGACGAAAATTGGCCGGCCCTGCTGCGTGGCGGTAACACGCCGCACACAGAAAGCAC
>CANKEA010000017.1 GCA_947480815.1 Caulobacterales bacterium
CCAATCTCGGTGGCAATGAGCCTACCGTCCACCAGTTTGATCAGCCCGTCGGGCAACGCGTCCTGTAGCCTTGGCGACTGGGCCGTGAGTTTCAAGGGCCCGAGTACGGCGAGCGGGACGCCGGCGTCGGTGCGAAGCCCCATCAACAGCCGCTCCTGCGCCACGGCGAGAGAATCGAGGCGCTCAGGCGAATCGAAGCCCAGTCCGGTGGATGCAACGCCGGTGATGTAGTCGGCGACGCGCCGCCGCCCCTGGGTGGCGATGCGGCCATCCGCCAAGGTCAACCGACCGTGCGCACCGGGGCCCACCCCGACGTAGTCCACGCCCTGCCAGTAGGCCAGGTTATGCCGCGAGCGTGCCGCCGCACCACGGGCGTGGTTGGACACTTCGTAGGCATCAAAACCGGTCGCGGTGAGCACCGACTGTGTGACTTCGAACAGGTCGGCGGCCAAGTCGTTTGGTGGCGGCAAGACGGTTCCGCGCTGGGCGGCACGGGTCAGGGCGGTGCCGTGTTCGAAGGTTAGCTGGTAGGGCGAGATGTGTTCGGCACCCAGCGCGGCGGCTAGGGTCAGCTCGGCCTGCCATGCCGCCGCCGTCTGGCCGGGCAAGGCGTAGATCAGGTCAAATGAAACGCGCGGAAACGCGGCCAGACCAGCATCGATTGCGCCCCTGCCCTGCGCGGCGTCGTGGTTACGGCCCAGGAACCGAAGCGCAGCGTCGTCCAGCGACTGCACCCCGAGCGAGAGGCGTGAAACGCCAAGGGCTGCAAACGCCGCAAAGCGCGCCGCCTCGGCATCTGTAGGGTTAGCCTCCAGCGTGATTTCGATGTCGTCCGCGAGGGTCCAAAGCGCGCTGGCGCGCGCGATGATCGCCGCCGCCCACGCCGGTTGCATCAAAGATGGCGTGCCGCCGCCCAGGTAGATCGACGTCAGGCGACGCGGCCCGGTCAGGATCCGTTGCCCCTCCATATCCGCCAGGATCGCCTTGGCCAGAGTCTCTTGCACGGCTTGGCCGCGGTCGCGCACCACGTTGAAATCGCAATAGGGGCAGATGCGGGCGCAATAGGGCCAGTGCACATAGAGCGCTAGCGCCGGCGCGAGGTCATTCAAACAAAGCGGCCTTCAGCTTGGCGAAGGCCAGCGCCCGGTGGCTGATGCCGTCCTTATGCAGGGCTTCCATCTCGCCATAGGTCATCTCATAGCAGTTAGGCTGGAAGATCGGGTCGTAGCCAAAGCCGTGCGTGCCCCGACCTGGGAACACTAGCTCACCATGCACCAGGCCTTCGAAGGCCGCCACATCGCCATTGGGCCAGGCAACGGCAAGGGCACTGACAAACCAGGCGTGGCGGTCGCTTGATCCGCTGTCTGCGAGCTTGCGCTCCACCTCCGCCATGGCGGAGGTGAAGTCCTTTTCAGGACCCGCCCACCGGGCCGAATAGATTCCTGGGTCGCCATTCAGGGCCGCAACGCACAGGCCTGAATCGTCGGCAAGGGCAACGTGCCCGCTGGCGTTTGCGGCGGCGCGGGCTTTCAGGATCGCATTGCCCATGAAGGTGGATTCGGTCTCATCGGGCTCCGGCAAGCCCAAGGCACTGGCGGCCAGGAGCGTGAACCTGCCGTCAAGCAGGGCACCGATCTCCACAGCCTTGCCCGGATTGTGGGTCGCGGCGACAAGGGTCAGACCGGCGGGAAGCGACAGGGGCATGGCGGGCTCACAGCAAGGGATCGGCAATCCCTACAGCATCAGCCTCTAGTCCGGCCAGATATCCGACACGTCACCCTTGCGGTTCAGCACATGAACCACGCGCTTCAACATCTCGATCAGACGCTTAGCGCGGACCTCGCTGTTATAGGTCAGGTCAGCGTTGGCGAGGCCCTCAAGCAGAAAACGCGCCATGTCGCGCGCGGCCTGGCTGCGGGGTGTCGACCCTGGCTGGAACAGCGCCATGACCGATTCCGGCTCTGCACGATCGAAAGCGGCATTGGCCTCGGCCAAGCGCTCACTCACCATCGGATCGGTGCGGGCCGCCGCATGCAGCTCGCGCAAGGCGATGACGGGCGGGGAATGAAGCAGGCGCCAATAGGCATCGATAGCGTGTTCGGCCACGTCAGCTCCGGGCGCCCGCGCGCGTGCGGCGTCGGCGAAAAGGGCGTCAGACTGAGCCGAAAAGTGCTCCACCAGACCGGCCACGAGGCTCTCGCGCGTTGGAAAATGGTAGAGCATCGCCCCGCGGGTCAGGCCGGCAGCCTCGGCGATCACCGCGTTGTTGGCCGCCGAATAGCCGATCTCGCGGATCAGGCGCGCGGCGTGGTCAAGGATTCGGGTACGGGTTCTTCGCGACTTAGGCGTGTCTTTCGCCGGTCGAGGAGCGGGAGGCAGCAATGGCCGAAGCGGTTGGACCATCCTCATCCCTTAGGCGGCCCCTTGCTGCGATACAACAAACGCGGTCGCACGAAGAACAATCTTCAGTGACAGTGCCTAAAGCGAGGGCGTTACGCTCGCCAAGGCTGCACTTTCGCCCTATAACAATCTTGTTTTCGCGCCTCGAAGACCCGCTTCCGCAACGAGCTCGTGCTGAGACTTCGTACTCGAAATTCTGTTACCGCCGCAAAATTCGCCCACGATAAGGCGGAGGGCTGATGCGCGTGCTGCTCGCAACCGACGCGTGGGAGCCGCAGGTCAACGGCGTGGTCCGCACCCTAAGCCGCGTGGTGGCTGAACTCCGCGCGATGGGCCATGAGGTTGAACTGGTGAGCCCAAACCAGTTCACGACTGTGCCCCTGCCGACCTATCCAGAAATCAAGCTGGCGCTGGGTGCCTATGAGTCCATGCAGGACCGCTTCAAGGCCTTCGAACCAGAAGCCATTCATATCGCCACTGAGGGGCCGCTGGGCCTGGCGGCGCGGCGCATCTGCGTGGAATGGAAGCTGCCATTCACAACTAGCTACCACACCCGCTTCCCGGAATACGTCAGCGCTCGCCTGCCGCTGCCGCTGGCGGCCGGTTACAGCTATATGAAGTGGTTCCACAAGCCGTCGGGTCGATTGATGGTGGCCACCCCGACCATGCGAGACGAACTAATCAAGCACGGCTTTCGCAACATCTCGCCTTGGTCGCGCGGCGTCGACACTGATGTGTTCAAGCCGAGGGCCACAAATGAGCCTGATGTCTATGAGGGCCTAGCCCGGCCGATCTGGCTCAATGTCGGTCGGGTGGCGGTCGAAAAGAACATCGAAGCCTTCCTCAGCACCGACATGCCCGGCACCAAGGTGGTGGTCGGCGACGGGCCGCAGCGCGAGGAGCTGGAAGCTAAATATCCCAATGTGGTGTTCCGTGGTGCACGGTTCGGTGACGAACTGGCCGCCCATTTCGCCTGCGCTGACGTTTTCTGCTTCCCGTCCCTGACCGACACCTTCGGCCTGGTCATTCTAGAGGCCATGGCGGCCGGCCTGCCGGTTGCGGCGTTCCCTGCCCCCGGCCCCATCGACATTATCCCGGGTTCCAACGCAGGTGCATTGGCCAAGACCCAGACCGAAGGGCTGCGCGAGGCCTGTATGGCTTGCCTCGACATCGACAAGGCGGGCGTGCGGCGCTTTGCCGAACGCTTTTCCTGGCGCGCCTGCGCCGAGCAGTTCTTGAAAAACCTAGAACCCTATCCCGAGCCCGCCAAGACACGGTTATGGCGCAGATTACGTCGCCTGACACGGCTCCGGCGGAAACCGGCGGCCTAGAGTAGGCGGGATCGGATTGCCTGGCTGAGCAGGTCGATCAGGCTCACCGCCACCACGATCACCACCACGATGGCCGTGGTCTGGCGATAATTGAAGGCGTTAAGGCTATCATACAGCACTTGGCCGATGCCGCCGGCGCCGATCAGCCCCAGCACGGTGGCGCTGCGCGAATTGCTCTCGAACCGGTACAGCGAATAGCTGGTCCATAGGGGAGCCACCTGAGGGATTACGCCCCAGACGATCTCCTGCAGCGGGGCGGCCCCGGTGGCACGCACACCTTCGACCGGTCCCGTGTCGATCGACTCCACCGCCTCGGAAAACAACTTGGCAAGCACCGCTCCGGTATTGACCATGATCGCAATCACGCCCGCCAGCGGCCCCAAGCCCACGGCGGTGATAAACACCATGCCAACCACCAGGTCAGGAATAGAGCGCTGGATGTCCATGAGACGGCGCATCGGCTGCTGAATCCACATCGGGGTGATGTTCTTGGCGCAGAGCAGGCCGAATGGAACGGCGATCAGGATGGCCAGGACCGTGCCCCAGAGGGCGATCTGGATCGTCAGCCACATCTGGGCGACGTAGACCTTCCATAGGATGAAGTCAGGGTGGATGAAGGCCACACCCAGCTGGCGCATATTGCCGCTGTTGGTCACCACACGCCCGATATTGCCCAGGTCTACCGCCTTGATACTGCCGGCCAGCAACAGGGCCGCCACCGCCAGCAACAGGGTGTTGATGAGCCTCTGGCCCAGGGGCGTCTGTGGCGGCGGCGGAATCGTCGCAGCGGCCGGCAGCGGCGATGCAGCCATCAGGGGGCCTTCGGTGCCGTGGTTTTGGCAGGGGCTGCGGGTGCATTGACCGCGTCAGCGACTTTTTTCAGCTCGATCACGGGGCCCAGATAGCTATCGTCCGCGGCGTCGAAGCGGCTGTACTTCAAGGTCGCCATGACTTGGCGCTGATGGTCGCCCTCCGGACCGGTAGACTTGCCGTAGCCGATAAAGAAGTCACGCAACTTCGCCTGGACCGCTGGATCGAGATCCTTGCGGTACAGCATGGCGGACTCCGGGATATCCGGCGAAGTCCAGATCACCTCCGTCTTGGCCACCGCTGCCTGCGCCTCGGGTGTGCCGCTACGATAGAAGGCCAAGCCGGTTGAATTGTTGGTTGCCGCATCGACGAGCCCGTTGGCCACGGCCAACATATTGGGTTGGTGCTGCGCCGAGCGCACGGTCTTGAAACAGTCCTGCGGCGTTACATTGAGCGGTTTAAACAGGAACGCCAGCGGGGCCAGGGTGCCGGTGGTTGACTGCGGATCGCCGATCCCGAAGTTCAGGGTCTTGTCGCATTTCATCAGCCTATCGATCGTGAGGCCGCTACCCTTCTTGACCAGGATAACCGAATTATAGGTGCCGACCCCCGTATCCAGGATGGTGCGCGCGAACACCGTCGCATCGGCGCGTTGGATCGCCTCCACCGCCGGCAGGGCCGAGAACCAGGCCACCTGGGTCTGGTTGGCCGCCATGGCCTGAATCAGCACCGTATAGTTAGGGGCAATGAACAGCTTGACCTTGAGGCCAGTCTGTTTTTGCAGGTCGTCGATCAGCGGCTGCCAATAACCGGTCATCGAGGCCCCATCCTGTGCCGACAGCACGGAGAATTGTAGCTCGGCCGGCGTGGTGGATTCCGGCTGGAGCTTGCCGCAACTGGCCAGCAAGGTGAGGGCGGCAAGCGCGGCGACGGACGCAAAACGGCGCGAAATCATTGCGGGGGTCCTTCCCAGAAGACGTCTTCGAACTCGGGTCCGTAGATGTCGATGAGCTTTGGTTTATCGAGGCCCGAAGCAGGTCCGTCATAAACCTTGGCCCCGGCCTTGAGCGCCACGACGCGGTCACAATAGCGCAGGGCGTAGTCGACCTGGTGCAGGGTGACCAAAACAGTCAGGCCATCGGTCCGGTTCAGATCGCGGAGCAGTTCCATCACCTTGCGGGCCGAGACGGGATCGAGCGAGGCCACCGGCTCGTCGGCGAGGATGATTTTGGCCTTCTGCACCAGAGCGCGCGCTATGGCACCGCGCTGCTGCTGGCCGCCGCTCAGGGTATTGGCCCGTTGGGCGGCGTAGTCTGCCACGCCAACGCGGGCCAGAGCCGCCATGGCCGCAGTCTGGGTTTCCATCGGCCAGGCCCCCAATAGGCCGCGCCAGAACGGTATGCGGCCGAGAGAGCCAAGCGCCACATTGCTGAACAGGCTGAGACGACCGACAAGATTGAACTGTTGGAAGATGAAGCCGATGCGGATGCGCACGTCACGCACCTTGTCGCTCACCCGACCCTTTGACTGAACCGCGGCCCCAAAGGCCTCGATCATACCGACCTCCCCGTCTGCCTTGGGTGAAGCGTCGAGCGGCACCAGGCCGGTGATCGAACGCAGCAGGGTGGACTTGCCAGAACCCGACGGCCCGATAAGCGCGATCATCTCACCGCGCGCCACCTCGATGGTCACCCGGTCGAGCGCCAGGCGCTGCCCGAAGGACTTGGAAACGGCGCGGATGGAAAGGACTGATGCGACTGTCATGTGGAGTTTTCAGGCTGAAGTCCTATCAGAACTGCGGCCCACACAAAGCCCACCATTGCTCTTGATCCAAAAAAGTTTTTCGACCGGCCGCGCAGCCAACAGGACCAAGGGTTTTCGGGGCTGAAACTGTCACAACAAAAAACTTTACACAGGGGATCAAAGACCTTATTTCCCCCGCTCCCGGCGGACCCCGTGTCCATCTGCGCTGCTAACGCCGGACTTGGTTCAACAATCCTTGGGGGTTACGTGAATTGCGCACGTACCATGATCCCCTGGACCTCGTCCGTGAACGGTCCCCGGAACGGCCTGTCGCCCTCGTGCGACCGGACGCGGTGGCGGTAGCGGCGCGCTGGTTCCAGGAACACTTTAGAGGCGATGTTTTCTATGCGGTGAAGGCCAATCCTTCGCCGTGGGCGATCCGTGCCCTAAGCGAGGCGGGGGTCGGTTCGTTCGACGTCGCCTCTATGCCGGAAGTCGAGCTGGTAGCGCAACACGCGCCTGGCTCACGCATGGCCTTCATGCACCCGGTCAAGAGCCGCGCCGCGATCAGCGCCGCCTATTCCGATCACGGGGTGCGTACCTTTGCCCTCGACACCCATGAAGAGCTCGACAAGATCCTCGAAGCCACGGGCCGGGCCAAGGACCTGAACCTGATGGTGCGTCTCGGCGTCGACACCGAGGGTGCCTCCTATTCACTATCGGGCAAGTTTGGTGTGCCGCAGCACCAGGCGCCGGCCTTGCTGATGGCTGCCCGCCGCGCCACCCAGGACCTGATGGGCGTTTGCTTCCACGTTGGCAGTCAGTGCATGCGGCCGACCGCCTATCAGGCTGCGATGGCCCAGGCTTCGCGTGCGCTGGTGCGCGCGGGCGTTTTCGCCGATGTTGTCGACGTCGGTGGCGGTTTCCCGTCGGTCTATCCGGGAATGATCCCGCCTGACATGGCTGGCTATATGACCGCGATCGAGCGCGCCTTCAGCGAGATGATGGTGCATGAAACCACCGAACTTTGGTGTGAACCCGGCCGTGCTCTGGTGGCAGAAGCCAGCTCGCTGCTGGTCAAGGTAGAACTGCGCAAAGGCGACGCCCTTTATCTAAACGATGGATCTTATGGCTCGCTGTTCGATGCCGCGCACGTCAAATGGCCCTTCCCGGTCAAGGCCTATTGCGGCAGGGGTGCCCTGTCTTCGGACATAAAGGGAACTTTGAAGCCGTTCCGCTTCTACGGCCCGACCTGCGATTCCATCGATCATATGCCCGGTCCGTTCTGGCTACCCGATAGCATTGGCGAGGGCGACTATATCGAGATCGGCATGCTGGGTGCCTATGGCGTGGCCATGGCCACCCGCTTCAACGGCTTTGGCGAAATAGATAGCGCTGTGGTGCAGGATGCACCGATGGGCTCGATGTTCGGCCTGGCTCGGCGCTCGATCCCCCACCCCCGGATTGAAGAAGAGGAAACCCGCAAGGTGGTCCGCTTCTCACGCCCCAAGGGCAAGGCCGGGCAGAAGCGTCGCCGGCGTTAAACTGCCAGCCGTCACAATTTAGGTCTAAGATACATCCTCTTCGTCGCCGGTCGCTCCGTCCCGGCGGTGGGTCTGCATTGGGACGGGCGCTCAACACCTAGGGAAACCGAAAGCGATGACCGCTCCAGTTCCGAATATCAAAGCCGAGCTCCTCTCCAAAACCGTCGAGCATGTCGACATCACCGCCTATGACGCGCGGCCGGTGATCGACGCCATGCGCAAGATGAGTTTCTCCAGCCGCGACACGGCCCGCGCGGCGGACATCCTGAACATGGCCATCGAGGATAAGGCCTGCTCACCCTGGCTGATCCTGGCCGGCTCGACCAGCGCTGGCGGCTGCATGCATGTCTACCGCGATATGGTGAAGTTTGGGATGGTCGACTGCGTCGTCGCCACCGGTGCCTCGATCATCGACATGGATTTCTTTGAAGCCCTGGGCTTCAAACATTATCAGGCCGCCGGCCCAGTCGACGACAATGTGCTGCGCGAAAACTACATCGACCGCATCTACGACACCTATATCGACGAAGAAGAACTCCAGACCTGCGACCATACCATCCTGGAGATCGCGAACCGTCTGGTGCCGCGTGGCTATTCATCGCGCGAGTTCATCTGGGAAATCGGCAAGTGGCTCAGCGAAGGCAATGCCAAAAAGACAGACAGCCTCATCCAGACCGCCTATGAAGAAGGCGTACCGATCTTCTGCCCTGCTTTCGTCGATAGCTCGGCCGGTTTTGGCCTGGTCAAGCACCAGAAAGAGCGGGCCGCCGCCAAACAGCCCTATCTGATGATCGACGCCGTGGCCGACTTCCGCGAACTGACCGACATCAAGATCGCCGCCGGCACCACCGGCCTGTTCATGGTCGGCGGTGGGGTTCCGAAGAACTTTGCCCAGGACACCGTGGTCTGCGCCGAGATTCTGGGCGTCGAAGCCGAGATGCACAAATACGCCGTGCAGATCACCGTCGCCGACGTGCGCGACGGCGCCTGTTCCTCATCAACCCTCAAGGAGGCCGCCTCTTGGGGTAAGGTTGAGACCACGCACGAACAGATGGTGTTCGCCGAGGCCAGCACAGTGGTGCCGCTGATCGGGTCTGACGCCTATCACCGTGGCGGCTGGCGCAATCGCGAAAAGCGGCGCTGGCAGACGCTGTTCGCCTAACAGGGCTGCCCCTTCTACACCCCCCCTTTTTTGCGAGCCCCAGATGATCGCCGCGCTAGCTTTCGCCGCCGCCCTAGCCCCTATGACACCTGTGCAGTGCGCCGACCCGGCAGCCCAGCGCGCAGCTTGGGGCGAGGTCGCTAATGCCATGGCCAAGCAGGACATGCCGGCGGCGCGAGAGGGCATGGACCGTATGATCGCTTGCGGCGAGGGGCCTTATACCCTGCCGCCACGGACCTATCGCGCAGATATCGCCTCCAAGGCGGGGGATGACGCCCTGGTGGTCAAGCTGCTGTCGCCAGTTCCCATGCCCGACGGGCCGATCGGCCCCCAAGCGGCCTGGCTGCTGCTGCGCACCTACGCCAAGCTGGGCGATCAGCCCGCCTTTCTGGCCCAACGGGGCCGGCTGATGGCCGCCATCGACAAGGCGCTCGGTGATCCCACCGGCCCGGCCAAGGGCAAGCGGGTCGACCGCTTCAAGGTGGGGACGATCCAGATTACCGCCTATCAGGCGGACGTCGTGCATGGCCCGGCACACCGCCTGTTTGAGTTCATCATACTCGACGACACCCCGACGGCTCAGCCGGAGTCGATCCTGTTCACCAACAACACGTTGATAAGCGAAATGGCCGCCAAAAGCGGGGCCGCGGCACCCATCTATGTCGACCGCTATCAGTGCAACATCCATGTGGTGGTCCGGTCCATGACAGACGTACCCACCTACGATCAGGCCAAGGCCGTGGTTATCGATGAACTGAACCGCCACCCCGACAGCCGCCAGATTGAAGAGCCGGTGCAGGCTGGGCAAAGCCAGGCCTGTACCTGGCCGCTCTTCACCTCGCCCGGTGTGGGGGGTTAGAATTCCGGCACGGCCGCGCCCTGCAGGACTCTTCGCCCTAGCGTTGATCCCGCCAGGGCGGACCGGGCGTCAAAAAAACATATTGGACAGAGCGGCCGAGCGCTCCACTGACCGCTTGCGTATGGCCGATTAGAAACATAGTTTTTGACGTATGGCTCATGCGTTAGACTGCGATCATAACCATTCCAGCCCCAGCTTGACCGACCGCTCGGTGTTGGCCGAACTTGAGGCCGCAACCTATCGTTGCGACCGGGCCGAGGAAAAGCTCACCGCCGGTCGCCGCCGTGTGCTGGAGCTGTTGCTCCGCGCCGGTCGGCCCGCCAAGGCCTATGACCTGATCGCGCAGTTCGGCGAAGACGGCCGCCCGGCCAAGCCGCCGACGGTCTATCGGGCGCTAGACTTCCTAGAACGCCAGGGCTTGGCCCATCGCATCGAGAGCCTCAACGCCTATGTGGCCTGCCGCCAAGGCGACAAGGCCCATACGGCGGCGTTCCTAATCTGCAAATGCTGCCAAACCTCGTGCGAGGTGAATACGGGTGGCCCGACGGAATTGCTCGCCACTGGAGAACGCCTGGGCTTTTCGCTCGATGGCTTGATCATCGAAGGCCGCGGCCTCTGCGCCGACTGCAAAGTAGATTGAACCCTCGTTCCGGAGCGGCTGAATCGCCCAACCCTGGATGGCGTTGCATGCCCCTTCGCCGCACGAGAATCCTCAAAAGTGCGGCGGAGAATACCGCCAGCACCTTGAAAATCTGGTTCTGCTCAATGTTGATCTGGCCCAGGAAGGCATCGAGCAGGAAGGTGATCTCGGCGCTGACATAGCCCGCGTGGTCGCCCAGCGAATTAATGTCGCGCTGAAGGGTCGCGAGATTCTCCGTAAGCACCGGGTTCTTGGCGAACGGATCCGTTCAGGGTCGCGAAACCGACCAACCGCCCCAGGCTGGATAGACTGCCGCGCACCTTTGCTGTCAGCCCCTGAACACGGCCCAACTGCGCTAGGATCATGGAAAACCCTGCGCCCTTGGGTCGGCTAAAGGCGATCCGCGACTGAGCCTCTACCTCGGCCGAGGCGCACTCCAAGAGATCGGCGGCGCGGTCATGACGATACCCTAGGCCGTGCGGCGCTCTAGCGCGACGCTTCCTTGGAGTCCGACGCACCGCCGCCCGTCATAGCCTTGATCAAGTCGGCGATACGGTCGGTGGACTCGGCGGCCTGGCTCAGCAGAGCCAAGGGCGAGGCGCCCGGCTTCATGGCCTGGGCCATCTGGCCGACGGCGTTTTGGGTCAGGGATACGGCCGCATTCGAGGCGGCGCTGATGCCAGCGGTCGCGGCGGCGAGTGCCATGGCCTGAGCGTTTTGATAGATAAAACCATAGGTGGGGTAGGTCGTGGAACCGAGGTCGGCTGACGGATCATTCCAAACCTTGACCCGACTCCAATCGCCCATCGGCGAAACATCAATCACCGTGACGTTCTGCTCGACCTGGCCGCGG
>CANKEA010000018.1 GCA_947480815.1 Caulobacterales bacterium
TGAGATCGGTCGAACACGCCCCCGGCACGCTGAGGTCGACGAACGCGATCGCACAATCGCGATCCAGTCGGCGGATCAGTCCGATCTCCGCCGAACACAGCGGGCAGTCACCATCGTACCAGACGGTGAGGGCGCGCGGGTCCGCCGCTACTGAGGCCCCGTCAACCATGCGAATGCCGAGTGGTTATGAATGGACTCGAAGTTTTCCGATGAGATCTCATACCGAGCAACCCGTGGGTCGGCGGACAGCGCCACCGCGATATCGCGCACCAGGTCTTCCACGAACTTTGGATTCTCATAGGCACGCTCGGTCACGTACTTCTCGTCTGGCCGCTTCAACAGCCCCCAGAGCTGGCAGGAGGCGCTGGCCTCGGCGATAGCGATCAGGTCCTGCACCGGCAGCACCGCGCCCTGCGCCAGGGTGGCGGCAATGGTGATATGCGAACGCTGGTTGTGGGCCCCGTAGAGAGAAATCTCTTTCGAGCAGGGGCAGAGGCTGGTCACTGGCGTCATGATCTGCTGGGTGATCGAAAGGCAACCGTCGGCCTGCTCCGCACGCAAGGTCAGCTGGTGATCAAGCAAGCTTTTGACCCCCGAAACGGGCGCAGTTTTGCGCACGAAGTAGGGCATGCGCATCTCGATCACGCCGCTGGCGGCGTCGAGGCGCTCCAGCATGGTCGCCATCAAGGTAGCCAGTGACTCCGCCGAAAGGGGAGTGGTGAAATCCTCCAGCACCTCGAGGAACCGCGACATATGCGTCCCCTTCACGTGCGCGGGCAGGGCTACGTACATGTCGATGACCGCGACCGAGGGTTGGATTCCATCCGGGGTAGCGATGCTCACCGGATAGGTGACCGACTTCACGCCAACCCGCTGGATGACAATATTTCGCCAGTCCGCGCTGGACTGCACGTCTGGTAGCAGGCTGGTAGTGACCATATTCATGGCGCGCTCCGATCTGTTTGTCCTGGACAAATAAGCCTATTGGAAGGATTGTCCAGACGTAGCCCTATGGTTGTCCATGACAGTTTCCGCTTCCCCCGAAAAAATTCGGCTCATGAGTATCGCTGCGGTGGAGCGTGACTGCGGCTTGGCAAAAGACACCCTGCGCGTGTGGGAGCGCCGTTACGGGTTCCCAATGCCGCTCCGGGACCGAAATGACGAGCGGCTATATCCAGCGGATCAGGTCGCTACCTTGCGTCTCATCCGGCGCTTAATCGCTGCCGGCCATCGTCCAGGAAAAGTCGTCGGACGCTCTGACGAGGACCTTGCAGAACTGTTGCGACATCTCGGTGTCCCGGACCCTCAGCTTGTCGGGTCGGACGCTCAACAGATCCTGGAGATCTTGCGTAACCACGACGCTATCGGCTTGCGGGAGACCTTGATCGCCATGGTCCTGCGGGTGGGGCTGGACACCTTCGCCGCTGAAATAGCGCCGGTGCTGATCGCAGCGGTCGGCGCGGCGTGGTCGCGCGGCGATCTGCAGATTCACCAGGAGCATCTGTTCACAGAACAGTTCACGACCGTGCTTCGCAGCGCCATCAATGCTGCCCAGGGCGCTGGCCTGGCGCGGCGCCGACCGCGCGTCTTGTTGAGCACCATCCCGCAAGAGCCCCATGCCTTAGGTCTGCTGATGGCTGAGGCTATATTCACCATTTCGGGCTCTCTCTGCGTGTCGTTGGGCGTGCAGACGCCGATCGCGGAAATCGCCGCCGCCACGAGGGCACATAACGCCGATGTCTTGGCGCTGTCGTTCTCGTCGATTATCCCGGCAGCCCAGGCGACGACGGCGCTCATAGAATTGCGCGCCAACGTGGCTGAGACGGTTGAGATCTGGGCCGGCGGTGCCTGCGCTGGCCTAAGGGCCGGGCCGCGCGTTTCGGTTCTGTCGGGGCTATCGGCCATCAGCCCCGCCGTGATCGCCTGGCGGGAAAAAGCGGCACTGGCGGTTTCGACGTGATGCGGCAGAGCCTGCCCGACGCCGACCGCTAATTTGCGCTTACAGAGCCTGACCAAACCCTTTGGCGATCTGCTCTGCCAGTAGGGTTCCCGATGTCCAAGCGGCCTCAACCCGTGGGCCACTCAACCAGTCGCCGCACAGGCCAAGCCAACGCTCTGCATCCCAATAGGCACCAGACCCCGCGTTACCCGAGCTGGCATATCGCCACCGATGCGTGCCGCCAGCGATAGGCGGCGGTAGAGGTAGTGTAAGCTGCGCCGAAAGCGCTGCGGAGAGCTCCGCCGCGACCCATTCGGGGTCGGCCTCCAGATGCCGAATTGACCATGCGGGGGTCGCCTGAAGAACCCAGGCTTCGGGCCCAGTCCGGCCGGGCTTGGAACCATTACGCGCCGCCCACCCGAGCGCATCGGCAGGCGTCCCCCGGAGAGCATTCAGCGGCGTTGGCAAGGCTTCCGCAAACGCCAGCATCACGGTCCAGCACGGTGCCGTAGGTGTGGCTCGAGTCCACTGCGCCAGCTCAGGCATTGCAGGGGCGATGAGCGCCGCAGCCTGCTCGGCGGGCACCGCAACGACCACAGCATCCACGTCGAAGGAAGCGCCCGTCTGCGTGATAAGTCGCCAGCCCTCGGCATGTGGACCCAAAGATTGTACCTGCGTGCCCCACTGCACTTCAAAGGGCTGCGCCATCTGACGGATGGGCGCGTTCATCCCCGGAACACCGACGTACGCTTCTGTATCCAAAGCCGTCCACCGAGCGACACATCCCGCCGTGATCCAATGCTCCACGCGCGTTCGAAAACCAGGATCTCGAACCGTGAAGTACTGGGCCCCGTGATCAAACGTGGCCTCGCCCAAATCGGTCTGGATTCGGCGTGTCGACATGCGGCCGCCAGGACCGCGGCCCTTGTCCAGAACGGTGATCGTTGCCCCTCGGCCGGCCAGTCCCTCGGCGCAGGCCAAGCCGGCCATGCCGGCACCCACAATCGCGATATGCATATCTACCTACCCCGATGGAGCTCAATGCGCACCAAGCTTACGGACCGATAGCCCACGCTCTCGATCCGTCCTCGGTAACCCGTTCCTGTCAGGACAGCAGCGGGCTTAGGCCCCCGCTGCTGTCAAGGCTGCGTCGAGGTCGGCCAGTATATCCTCGATGTGTTCGATCCCGATCGAGAGGCGCACATAGCCCGGGGAGACGCCGGTGGATTCCTGCTCCTGCGGCGACAGCTGCGAGTGGGTCGTTGAAGCCGGATGGATCGCAAGTGAGCGCGCGTCACCGATATTGGCCACATGATAGAACAGCTTCAGGGCATTGATGAAACGTCGGCCTGCATCGACGCCGCCATCTAGCTCGAAGCCGACCAGCCCGCCGTATCCACCGGATAGGTACTGGTCTGCCCGGTCCCGCGCGGTGCCAGTCTGCTGCGAGGGGTGAATTACCCGGCTCACGCCCTTGCGAGCGGCCAGGAAGTCGGCGACTTTTTGAGCATTGGCGCAGTGCCGCTCCATACGCAGGTGAGCGGTCTCGATCCCCTGGATGATCTGGAATGCGTTGAACGGCGAGAGGGCTGCCCCGAGATCGCGCAGCAGGATCACCCGGGCCCGGATGATATACGCGACAGGCCCCAAGGGCTTCACGGCCTGGGTCCAGACCGCGCCATGATAGGATGCGTCTGGGGTATTAAGCGCCGGTTGGCGTTCGGGGAACTGCTCCCAGTCAAAATTCCCCCCGTCGACGATCACCCCGCCAATCGAGGTGCCGTGACCACCCAGATATTTGGTCGCCGAATAGACCACGATGGCGGCACCGTGTTCCAGCGGCCGGCACAATAGCGGCGCGGCGGTATTGTCCATGATCAGGGGAATGCCCAGCTTGCGGCCGATGGCGGCCACGGGGGCGATCGGGAACACCTCCAGTTTCGGATTGGGCAGGGTCTCGGCATAGTAAGCGCGGGTACGATCGTCGGTCGCGCGGGCGAAGGCCTCTGGATCTGCTGGGTCAACAAACCGAACTTCGATACCCTGTTCGCGCAGGGTATTGGCGAACAGGTTCCATGTGCCGCCATAGAGTGCCGTAGACGAGACAATATTGTCCCCGGCCCGGGCCAGATTCTGAACCGCATAGGCCGAAGCCGCCTGACCCGAGGCCACGGCCAGGGCGGCGACCCCGCCCTCCAGCGCCGCGACCCGCTTTTCCAGCACGTCGGTCGTTGGGTTCATGATGCGCGTGTAGATGTTGCCCATTTCCTGCAAGGAAAACAGCGCGGCTGCGTGATCGGCGTCACGGAATTGGTATGAGGTGGTCTGGTGGATTGGCACCGCCACCGACCCGGTCGAAGGGTCCGCCCGCCAGCCCGCATGCACGGCCAGGGTTTCGCGGCGGAAATTAGATTGGGACATGTCGCGCTTCCTCTAAATGCGGCCGCTGCGTGCCGCTCAATCTCTTATCGATGGCCGCGATCTTTGCGGTAGTCGGGGCGAAATGGCAACGTCGCTCCCACCTCGATGATCAGATTGAGATCGTCGCAGACGCGCAAGCCTTCTCCAAGGATTGCGGCCCAGCGCCGTTCAAGGCCCGCAGATGCGCTGGTTTAGGACAGACCCAGAGTCGGGCCCGCGCCTGCCCTAGGCGGCCTTTTTTGCCGCGCCCTTGCTGGATACGGCAGGTACGACGCAGGCGAAGCTTGCCTCGGCGTTGGGATCGCCCTCGCCCTTGTAGTGCGGCAGGGCCGGCCAGGCACACATTGGCCGCGAGATCGGCGAATTGGCCTTGGTGGCCACAATCCGTTCAGGCACCTGGCCAAGTTCGGCCCAGGCCTCCATGGCGCTAAGCAGATCGAATTGGTCGGGACCTGGGCCGCCACGGCAGTGGTAAACGCCGGTCGCCATGAATAGCCGGACGTCCTTGTTCAGAGCCTCGATGGGCACACCGAGCTCGGCCGCCGTGACCGCCTGCGCCTGATTGAAGTAGGCCAAGGTTCCGACGGGGCTGGGGCCGGGATCGTAGCCGCCGTGGTAGAGCAGCAGCTTGCCGCCCTTCTTCACGAACTGAGAGATGTCCGGATTGTCGGCGCTGAATTCCTTGATGACCTTGCTCTTGGCGAGGTCGCCCATCACCTGGTCAGGCGTCAGGTTCATCCACGCCTTGTCGGGGTCGCCGTAGAGCAGGAAGAACAGATAGCGCGCGCCAAGCGTATGGTTGGAGCCATAGGGATTGTTGGGCTGGCCGCCGATGGAGCGGTCGATCCAGTCCATTTCGCTACCACGGGCGAGCGGCCAGGCGGCCACAGCGCCGTTCTTGGCCTTCACGCCCGAATAGCTGATACGCACGGCCTTGACCTGGGCCGGGGTCAGGCACTGGGCACCGCTCTCGCCAGCCTTGCAGCGCATGGCCGCAGGGTCCCATTTGCAGGCCATTGGATCGTTTATGATGCCGTCTTTCAGCCCATCTGCCGTGTCACAGTTGGCCAGCACCGCCTTGTTGACGATCCCAACCTGCTCGGCGGTCAGGGTCGAAGCCGGGTCCTGGTGAAACGCCTGGATGCGGAACAGGGCACTGGTCTGGACCCTCAGATCATAGACCGGTGCCCCGGCGATCACGCCGTCATAATCATCCGGATAGCGCTGAACCTCTGCCAGGCCCTCGCGGCCCCCGGTTGAGCAACCCTGGTAATAGGCCTTGCTCACTGGCCGACCATAATAGGTGTTGGCTACCGCCTTGCCGACCGTGGTCATGAGGTGGATCGCGCGGAACCCGAAGTCGGCCACGGCGATCGGGTTCACGTGTCCTGGGCGGTCGAGCAGGAAGCTTCCGTCGGTGCCGTCGGTCGATGGGTGGCCGGTGTCGGTACCCGCCGTAGCGTAGCCCTTCATCAGGCCCGGCGTGGCACCCTGGAGCGTCAGATTGCCGATGAAACCGCCACCGCCGATACCGAAGAATTTGCCGTTCCATCCCTCGGGCAGGCGGAACACCACCCCGATGTTAGAGCCCGGCTCTGGTCGGACCATCGCCGATATCTCGCAATATGCCGGAAGCTTCCGCGCCGTATTGGCCGGCACCATCTTGGCCGAGGTGACCGTGGTGTCGAGGAATTGACCCGGTGCGGTCAGGCCCGTGCAAGCGGCGTCCGCCAAGGTCTGAGCTCGGGCCGGATCAGCGCCAGTCATCACGCCCAAGAGGGCCAACGCAAAGGCTCCAGCTAGCCCGCTTCTGATTAAGCGCAACGCATCCCCCCGAGGATTATTTTGACGGCATCTTGAACGCCCAGGATTAGCCCCAGTGTCGGGAGTTGTCGACGGCGCTGGTGCAAGGGCGTGACTGACTTAATGTGCTATTGCCGGACGTCCCACCGGCCGATAGTGAAGCTGGATGAATGCTGCGGCGAAGGCGGCGATAACCATGGGAATGATGCTGAGGAGGAACAGTTGCCGCGGCGGCATGTCCATCGAAAGCAGAATGCCGCCGACGACCGGTCCAATGACGGAGCCGATGCGGCCAACCCCCAGGCACCAACCCACGCCGGTTGATCGTAAGCTTGTCGGGTAGAAGGCCGCAGAAAGCGCATTGGCAGCGATCTGCCCCCCCACCACGCCAAACCCGGCACCGGCAATGGCGATCGTGAGGTTGAGCGAACCGCCCTGCGCATAGGCGACGGCAGCCAGACAGACCGCCGCGAAGCCATAGGCCACCATCAGCATCCGGCCGCGGCCAAACCGGTCGCTGAGCAGGCCCAGAACGATCGTGCCAACCAGTCCGCCGAGTTGGAAGATCGACCCCGCTATCGCGGCCTGGCCCATCGCAGCGCCCTGCGCATGCAGCACCGTCGGCAGCCAATTCACCACGAGATAGAGGTCAAGCATGCTCATGAAAAACATGAGCCAGAGCAGAAGGGTGATCGGTGCCCGGCCGTGGGTGAAGAGATCTGGCACGCTCTGGCGGGGTGACGCTTCCTGTCCGGTCACAAGCTTGGCTTCTGGGGAGATGTCGGGGACAAGGCGGGTGGCGAGCGCTCGCACCTGCGGACCATCGTCGCCCCGGTTGACCAGGAACTGCAACGACTCCGGCAGTCGCCACATCAGTATCGGGACGAGAACCAGCGGGAGGGTGCCGCCAAACAATAAGACGGCGTGCCAGCCATAGTGGGGCACCAGATATGCCGCGAAGAAGCCGCCGCCGGCCGAGCCGAGCGAAAAGCCGCCGAACATCAGCATCACCAGAAAGGCGCGTCGGCGTTCAGGGCAATATTCGGAGGTCAGGGCGATGGCGTTCGGCATAGCGCCGCCCAAGCCAAGGCCTGTCAGGAGGCGCAGTATCAGAAGGCTGTTGAGGTCCCAGGCGAAAGATGTGGCCAGGGTCAGGGCACCGAAAGCTAGGGTCGACAAAATGATGATGCGGCGGCGGCCAAATCGATCGGCCAGCGGCGCGATGAAGAGCGATCCGAGCATGATACCGAGCAGGACGGCAGCGAGCACCGGACCCAGCGCACCCTTACCGAGCGCCCAGGCGGCGCTGATGCTGGGCGCGACATAGGCGATCGCCTGGGCATCGAATCCTTCGGCGAAAACGATCACGGCGCACAGCAGGATGACCCAAATCTGCAGCCGCCCAATCGGCCGCTCGTCAATCAGCTTCGTTACGTTAATGGATTGCGCCACGGTCTTTCCCCATCTCTGCTGCGCCCGACAGCTTATAAATTATGCCACGTCCCTAACGCCAAAGCCCGCAACCCGTTTGTAGGCGTCCGAGAGGTTTCGTAGTTCGTCCTGGCTGATCACGGCGTCCAGATTGTCAAAAGGTCGATCGCCGGTCAGTTCCTCGACCCGGATGTTTATAATGTCGGGTGGGCTGGTGCGGTTGGTCTGCACGATGGCGTTAACGGCGGCGAGGCGGTCCTTCTCATACTGCGCCAGTGCGCCTCTCGCGTCGTCCGTACAGGCCAGAAGGTCGGCTAGAACGCGCACGTCGATAAAGGACTGAGCCGATCCGTTTGAGCCCCGCGGATACATCGGGTGTGCCGCATCGCCGGCGAAGGTCACGCGCTCGAAGGTCCAGCGATCGATGGGGTCCTTATCGACCATAGGGTACTCGAAAATCGCTTCGGCGCTGGCGATAAGGTCGGGAACGTCCAGCCAGTCTATCGCCCAGTCCTTGTATATTGGCAGAACCTTTTCCGGCCCGGCGGTACGGTTCCAATCGTTGGGTGTCGATTCATCGCTTTCGAGTTCGGCGACCCAGTTGATCAGCTGTTCGCCGGTCTCGGGATAATCGACGATGGGATAGACCACGATCTTGCCGGTTCGGAGTGCTCCGATGCGGATATAGGTGTGGCCGTCCAGAATGGGTTTGCGCCGGGTCACGCCCCGCCACGTATTGATCCCGGTGTAACGCAGGGATTCCTGCGGATAGTACTGTTTGCGGATCGCTGAATTGACCCCATCGCAGGCGATGGCGATCTCTGCCCGCACATCCGGTGCCGGTTCGCCGGTCTCGGTCTGAAAATGTAAGGTGACGCCCTCGGCATCTTGATCGAGGCCGACACAACGCCGATTTAGCACCACGGCGTCCGCACCCAGCCGTGCGATAACCTCACGATAGAGCAGCATGTGCAGCCCACCGCGGTGGATGCCATATTCTGCGACGGGATATCCCGCTAGCTTTCCCCTTGGTTCACCATAGATGCGTTGGCCGAAGCGGTTGAAAAACGCACTTTCGCGGGTTTCGATTCCGATCGCCGCGATCTTGTCCTGCAAACCCAGCGCTTTCAGTTCACGCATGGCATGCGGCAGCAGGGTGATCCCAACCCCAAGCGGCTTCAGCTCTGATGCAGCCTCATAAACCCGGCAAGGAATAGACCGGGCGTGAAGATTGAGTGCCAGCGCCAGGCCGGCGATCCCGCCGCCGGCAATGACGACCGGAAGTCCCGCAGCGCTCATTGGGCCGCCGCCATCTGGATCGTGCGCACGCCTGCGGTAGGACGAACGAAACACACCGCTTCTCGGCCCTGGAATAGTTGCGGTACAGGATGGGGAGGAGAATTTGCGGTAGCCATGTAATCGTCCTGTGGGAGTTTAGATTTCGGCGCTGACACTCGAATATCGTGGCCGTACCCTGACGACCGGTCAGTAGCGGGTGTTCATCCAGTTGGCGATGTAGTCGAAGGTCCGGCCCACGGTGTCGCCATAATTGCCGTTGCAGTTCATGCAGGGGGTCATGCCGTGAGTAGCCCCTTCAACGAAGGTGACCGTTTTGTCGGCGCTCTTGGCGTGCTGCCAGGCCATCTCCGCCGAGACGATCCAGTAGTGGCCGGTCATGCCCATCACCAGCGCAGGGACGGTAACGCCCTCCATATTATTGGGGGTGTTGGTATAGGATGAGGCCCAGTCCACGCCTGAGATCGACTGTTCATCGACGGAATAGTTCGGCAGGGCGCGGGTGGCGAAGGTGTTGAGGAAGCGCTTCACCGAGGTCTCCAACGCGCCCCCGTTGATCCGGTCCGAGGTCATCACCAGACCCATTGGCGGCCGCACCGAATGGATCACCTGCGAGGGCAGAGTTCCGTCGGCCTTCAGCAGGGTGTGAGCCTCTTTAGTGTGGGTCAGCAGGCCCAGCGCCGGCGGCCAGATCCGCGGGCGGCGCGAGGCCCCGGCGGCAATGAAGGGCTCGTCATCGGCATAGGTGCCCTTGCCGGCTTTCACGGCGGCCCAGCGTGCCTGGGCCGCGTCGATCATGGCGTTATTCTTGCGGCCCTCTGCGGCGAAATAGGCCTTCAGGAAGGCGGCCGAGTAGTGGGCTCCGTCCTTGGCGAACCCGTTCTTGGCGCTGAACATGTCGAGTGCCGGGTTGCGCACCTTGGGGGCCGCATCGGTGATGGCTGGATCGACCGAGGCCAGCACATTGGCGCCGACGCCAAAGATCGGGTCGAGCAGGATCACCCCATCGGCGCGTGGCAGGTTGGCCAGGCTTTCGGGGCACTTGAAAATCTTCTGCGCGTCGTTGCAGGCCTTGGTGCTGTTCTCGGCGATGTTCTGGTAGGCGGCCATCAGCGGGCCGCCGGACGAGTGGCCGAGCACGATCACCTTCGTTACGCCGGGCATGGCGCGGGCGTACTTCACCACCGCGCCCACATCGATCAGCACATTGTCCCAGTCGGTGTCGTGGTCATCGAGATCGGGGGCGGTGCGGGTGTTGGCGTTGATGATGGTGTATCCTCGCCGGGCCAGGTTTGGACCAGACAGGTGGTCCATGTTGTTGCTCTCGTCGTGCATGCCGACCAGGACGACGTTGGCGTGGGGGCCGGGGCTCGCCGGGCGCCAGATCACCGCATTGAGCTGGCCGATCCGCACATAGGCGCTGGTGGCACCGCTGGTGGCTCCGCCTCGCGCCGGGCCAGGCTCGGTGGCGGGTGCCTGGGCCGCGGCCGATAGGCCGGACGACAGAAGCCCTAAGGCGGCGAAAGCCGCAATGGCAGCGCGATTCAACATGACCGTCTCCCCGATGAGGCGCGGTATGCGCGCGCGGTTTTGTTTTCTTAGGCCTTGATCACGGTTCGCGCTGGATTGACCAGCGCGAGGTCACTCATCTTAACGTCATAGCGCTCCAACATCTGCGCGTCGCCAGAAGTTTTGAGCCGCGCGGGGTCGGGGTTCAGCGGGGCATGGGCCTCATCGGTACTGACTTTCCAGCCCTGAAGTCTCTGTGACCGCCGCCAACGCAACCCGAAAGCGGGCCGGCGAAGGGCCCGCCTCATAGCGCCCGCAAATCAACTGCTCTAGTGTGAACTCCACCTCGCGAGATCATCGAACAGGAGATACCATAGCTGGCAACAGCGCGCTTTAACGGCCTAAACTACACGTTTCCGGCCAGAGATGTTGTGATCGGCGATGCACTTCGAAAGTTCGGAGAGTATTCGCAAGTCGAGATCGATTATCTGTTAAAATTATGCCTCGCGCCCAAGGGCCATTTTGTCGATGTGGGTGCCAATATCGGCACGATTGCATTGCCGTTCGCACGCCAGCGATCCGGTTGGAAGATCAGCGCATACGAGGCCCAGCGTTGGATTTGCCACCTGCTCGCGCATAATGTGATTGCGAACGGTCTGCTCAATATTGAGCCGATTCATGCCGCCGTTGGTGCAGAGACCCAGATCGTCGACTTCCCCATGTACGAACTGGGCGCGAAGGGCAATTTCGGCGAAGTTGGCTTCTTCACCACCCAAAATCCACCCCGAGAGCGGGTGCGGATGGTCAGGCTGGATGACGTGGCCCGCGACGCCAGCCTGATCAAGATGGACATTCAGGGGTTTGAGCCCGAGGCCCTCAAGGGTGCGGGCGAAGTGTTGCGCAACATCAAGCCCTGCTGGATCGCGGAAGCA
>CANKEA010000019.1 GCA_947480815.1 Caulobacterales bacterium
AAACGCCGCCCGGAGGTCCGAACGGCGTCTTGTCTTGACTGCAGTCACCGCCCAGAGCGGCCAGCCGGGGATCAGCCGTCGGTCGAGCCACCAAACAGGCTGGACGACCCCTGGAAGGCCACGATGAGGCGGCCCGCGACGATCACCAGCACCCAAATGGTCAAGGACGCGAGCGCCGAAATCTTCATGCCAAGGTCCGGCGACTTACCCTCGGCGGCATAGGCATGCAGCTTCTTGTCTTCGACCAGGGTGAAGAACAGGGCGTTCAGCCCTGCGAGAGCCACTAGGATCATCTTGATCTTGAAGGCCCAGTTCGCCCAAAGCTGGAACGGCTGGAAACAAAAAAAGCACAGGCCTGTGAAGGCGTTGATACAGAAACCGATGATGACCCAAGGCAAGAACGCCAGACACTTGTCGAGTGGGATTCGCTTAGCAAAACCCAGCACACGCAGGTCGACCACCAAGAGCCCGCCAAACAGCAGCGAAAATCCCAGGAAGTGCAGGCAGAGAAAGTAGGTGTAGAGCCACGATGAATTCCGAATGATCGTCCCCAAGGGGAGGTCATGGAGCATCTGCAGCACGGGATGCATTTCAGCAGGGGTCATCAGAAGGCGCTCCCACCCAGCGCGAAGCTGTCGTTGATGTAGGCGATCAAGCGGCCCGCGACGATGGCCATGGTCCAGATCACCAGCGAGGCGATGGCGAGGTAGCGAAGGCTCTTGGTCACGACGGGTTCGCCCATCGCGTCAGCCTCGGCGTCAGTGGCGTGGGTGTAAGCTGGGAAGTTGAGCTGACGCGACATCAACCAAGCGGAGATTACGCCCAGAACCACACAGGTCATCTTCATAATGAAAGCCCAGTTCACGCTGAGCCGCGATGCGTCAGCCGCAAACAGGATGATCCCCGAGATAGCGTTGATGATGAAACCGCCCCAGGCCCATGTCATCAGCTTGCTGAAGCTGGAAACCGGGAACGACTTAGCAAAACCCAGGATGCGGACATCGAGCATGACAAGCACGCCCAGGACCACGGCGAGGCCGATGGAATGGAAGGCCAGAAAGACCGGAAAGCCCCATTCGGACTCCTGAATCCATGTGCTGATTGGCCAAGCTGTAAGCCATTCTAGGAACTGCATCTACTTATCTGCCTCCTCATTACCGCATGGACTTATACGACTGCCCATGGAGTTACCCTCCATTTATCGGTCAGGATACGAGCATCAATGCGATCATCAAACGACTGCCGAAACAGCCGAAATTCGCAAGATAAGGATGCAATGATGTCCCTTTTCGATAGAGGGACATATCGACTTTCAAACAGCCGTGTCAATCGACTCACCCCTCCGTATATTCCCCTAATGAGCCCCTGAAGCGGGGCTTGGGCGCCCCCGGCCACAGGTTACGCTGCGGGCCAAAAGCAACGGCGGGCACCTTTGCCAGGTCCCCGCCGCGTTGATTTCAGTCGGTAAAAACAGAGCGCTAGTGCGCGCCGCCACGAATGATCGGCTTGCCTTGAAGTTCCAGTTCCTCAACGTAGCCTGGGCCGCGCTTGAGCTCGAGCTGGAGCTTGTCGCGGTCGAGCTCGCCTTCCCAGGCGGCCACCACCAGGGCGGCAACGCCATTACCGGTCAGATTCACCAGAGCGCGGCACTGGCTCATGAAACGGTCGATACCGACCAGGATGGCGATCGCCGCGACAGGGATCGTTGGAACCACGGCCAGGGTTGCCGCCAGCACGATGAAGCCCGCGCCGGTGACGCCCGTGGCACCCTTGGACGTCAGCATCGCCACGACCAGGAGGGTGGCGATCTGGGTGGCGCTCAGGTGAGTGTTGGTCGCCTGGGCCAGGAACAGAGTAGCCAGGGTCATGTAGATGTTGGTGCCGTCCAGGTTGAAGCTATACCCGGCTGGAATCACCAGCCCAACAACCGGCTTGGAGGCACCCAGGCGCTCCATCTTTTCCATCAACTGCGGCAGCACGGTCTCTGACGAGGACGTGCCGAGCACGCTGAACAGCTCTTCGCGGATGTAAGCAATGTAGCGGAACACCGAGAAACCGGACAAGGCGCAGACTGCGCCCAGCACCACGACGATGAAGACAATCGAGGTCAGGTAGAAGGCCCCGATCAGGAACCCGAGCTGGATCAGCGCGTGGATACCGAATTTACCGATGGTGAAGCCCATGGCTCCGAAGGCCGCGAGCGGCGCGATCTTCACGATGATATGGATCATGCCGAAGAAGATCTTCGAGATGCTTTCCAGCCCGTGGGCGATCTTGGTCCCGGTCTCACCCAAGCGGGTGCAGACCACACCGGTGAAGATGGCGATAACCAAGGTCTGCAGGATGTCGCCGTTGGCCAGAGCGCCGAAGAAGCTCGTCGGCACCAGGTGCATCAGATAGTCGATCGGCTTCATTTCTGCGGCCTTGCCGACATATTCGGCCGCGATCTTGGGATCGAGCGACTTGACGTCGATATTGAAGCCGTTGCCGGGGTGCAGCACGAACGCCGCCGCCAGACCGACAAACAGGGCGAAGGTTGAGATCACCTCGAAATAAATCAGCGCCTTGCCGCCGACGCGGCCCAACTGTTTGAGGTTGCTCATGTGGGCGATGCCGCCGGCCACGGTGCAGAACACCAGCGGTGCGATAACCATCTTCACCAGATTAACGAAGATGTCGCCGAGCGGTTTCAGGTCGACACCGATCTTCGGCCATAGCCAGCCGACCAGGGACCCCAGGATGATCCCGATGATCACCTGCACGTAGATCAACTTAAGAAATCGCACCTTGGCCTCGCGTCATGTTGTCTGAGCCACCCATTCTCGGATGGGTTTGAGTGATCCTTAGAGCATAGCCGCCCACTGAAACGAAGGCGGATTTTCCGACAGTCGCGCCGGAAAATAACCAAGGTGCCCAGGTTTGAAAACTTATAACGGCGACATCTACGGCGGCGGCCAGTGAAACACCTCGGCCTGATTCTCCAGACTGTAGAAGTCCGCCGACAGTTCCTGCAGGGCGCGCTCAGCAATCGTCTGGGGTGACCAGCCGTTTTCCTCGGTCACGCTACGCAAGGGCCGTGGCTGGCTCATCAGAATGATCTCATTGCCTCGCGCAACGAACACCTGGCCGGTCACGGCCTTGGCGGCCGGCGAAGCCAGGGTCACGGCCAGCTGGGCGACCTGCTCGGGCCGCATGCGCGAACGCATCTGCTCGACCCACTGGGCGGTGGCCTCGTCGGCCTGATCTAGCGGGATGGTGTCGATCATGCGGGTCCAGGCAAAGGGCGAAACGACGTTGCTCCGCACGCCCTTGAACTTGCCCTCTATCGCCAGGATACGTGACAGCCCCGCCACGCCCATCTTGGCCGCCGCATAGTTGGCCTGCCCGGCCTGGCCAATCAGGCCGCTGGTGGAACTGAAGAAGACGAAAGCGCCTTCGCCCTGATCCCGAAAATGGCCCACAGCGGCGCGGGCCAGGTTGAAGGCACCGCCCAGATGCACGGCCAACACCGCGTCCCAGTCCTGCGGATCCATCTTGTGGAACATGCCGTCGCACAGAAAACCGGCTGGATTAATCACAGAATAAAGGCCGCCAAATTCATCGACAGCCTGCTCGACCATTCGCGCGGCCGCCGCGCGGTCGGCCACGCTGTCGGTATTGGCCACCGCATGCCCGCCAGCGGCGATAATTTCGGCAACGGTCTGGTGCGCCGGCCCTTCGCTCGCTCCCTGACCCGAAACGGCCACGCCCAAGTCGTTGACCACGACACAGGCCCCCTGGGCCGCGGCCAGCAGGGCGCAGGCCTTGCCGATGCCGCCGCCCGCCCCGGTGACCAGAACCACCTTGCCTTCGAGAACGCCTGTCATGAATCCCTCCCAAATTTGCGAAAGTTGCCGCTAAGCGCGTCATGGTTCGTTGGAATTCAGCTAAACTGCCCCACGCGGTCGCAACCGAAGATCGCAGCCGTTTCCAAAAGCCTCTGGATGCAGCGTGCTTGAACAGTCGCAAATTGCCTGCTGCATTTCGATGCCCAGACAAATCCCGTCTACAAAGATATCCGCAAAGGATCACCTCATGAAACTTATTCCGACCCTCGCTTGCCTCAGCGGTGCCGTGATGCTGGCCGGAGCCGCCATGGCCCAGGCACCCGCAACCCCGGCTGCGCCCCGCCCCGCAGGCTTGGCCCCGCCCGCCCGCGGCCCCAGCCTAACCCTATCTATGGAAGCCGCGCAGGAGGCCCTGGCGGTTTGCGACAAGGCCGGGTTCAAGGTCAGCGCGACCGTACTGGACTCCGCCGGCATTCAAAAAGTGCTGCTGGCCGCCGATGGTGCCGGGATGCGACCGGTCACGTCTTCGACCGCCAAGGCGCTGAATGTGATCAAGACCGGCCACGCCTCGTCGGTATCTCAGGCCCAGGCCGAGAAGGACCCGGCCTATGCGGCCGAGGTCGCTAAGGACGCGACCCAGATGGCCCGTGCCGGTGCCGTGCCCCTGATGGTCGGTGGTACGCTGATCGGTGCCATCGGCGTTGGCGGTGCCAACCCCAGCACTCAAGACGAGACCTGCGCCAAGGCCGGTGCCGACAAGATCACGGCGCGACTGAACTAGGCTACTGCTCCGCCGCCTTCGCCGCGTCAGTATCGACCGGGGCGAGGGCGGCGGCGATGCGCTCGCCTTCCGCCGCATAGCGCCGCGCCAACACCGCACACAGCATCAGTTGCATCTGGTGGAACAGCATCAACGGCAGGATGATCGCCCCCACCATCGGGGCTGGAAACAGAACCCCCGCCATAGGCACGCCAGAGGCCAGGGTTTTCTTACTGCCGCAGAACACGATCGAGATCTGGTCCTCGCGTGAAAAGCCCAGCGCCTTGCCGGCGACAGTGGTCGCGACCACCACCACTGCCAAGATCACAACATCGATGATCAGTACGGCCATGAAGTCCTGACCGGTCAGCTTGTGCCAGATGCCCTCGACCACAGCCGCGCTAAAGGCGGTGTAGATCACCAGCAGGATCGACGTCCGGTCGACCATGGCGACCTGTTTTTTAAACCGGTTGAGAAAGCCCACTAGCAAAGGTCGGCACAGGTGCCCGGCGATGAATGGAAGCAATAGCTGCTCGACGATACTCTTGATCGCATCGGCTGCGCCGGCACCGTTGCCGCCTACCCCGCCGCCTGTGCTCAGAAAAATGCCGACGAAGGCCGGTGTGATGAACACGCCCAGGATGTTCGACAGGGTGGCGCTGCAAATTGCCGCCGGCAGGTTGCCGCCCGCGATGGCCGTGAACGCAATCGAAGACTGCACGGTGGAGGGAAGCAGGCAGAGGAACACCACGCCCGCTAGGATCGTCGGGTTGACGAACGATTCGATCAGCGCCCGCGCACCCAGACCCAGCAGGGGAAACAGGATAAAGGTGCTCGCCAGGACCAGCAGGTGCAGGCGCCAGTGGCCGATGCCCGAAAATACCGCCTCACGCGATAGCTTGGCACCGTGGGTAAAGAACAACAGGCCGATCGCGAAGTCGGTGACATAGCCCATCAAATGGGCGAACGCACCACGGCACGGCAGGAAGCTGGCCAGCAGGACGACACTGACCAGAATGACCAGAAAGGGGTCGAGGACTTTGAATACGCGCTGCAACATTACCCGCCTCTGTAGACCGAATAGCCGTAGGGATTGATCAAGATCGGCACGTTGTAAGGCGCCAGCGCGTTGTCGCCACCAAACCAGTCGCAACGCGCCATCGCGCGCCGTCCTGCCTCAGCTTCAGCCGGGATCATAAGCATATGAGGGCCACCGTTGCGTTTCCTTGCGGCCTAGGTTTGCACAGAGGTGCCGCTTTGAGCGACATCGGCGAGGATATTATTTCTCATAAGACTTTCCTGCTTGGCGAGTGAACGACCCTGCTAAAGGTACGAGCATGCTTCATTCCACACGCAGCCGCCGCGGCATGGCCGTTTCCCCGCATCACCTGGCCAGTCAAGCTGGGCTTCGTGTGCTGCAGGATGGCGGGACGGCGGTAGACGCCGCCGTCGCCATCGCCGCTGCCATTGCGGTGGTCTACCCGCACATGAACAGCCTTGGTGGCGACAGCTTTTGGATCCTCTCCCAACCCGGGCGTGCGCCAGTAGCGATCGACGCCTGCGGCAGGGCCGGCGGCAGCGTCGACCTCGACCTCTACCGCAAGGCTGGTTTAGTGGCGGTTCCAAGCCGCGGCCCCCTTGCGGCCAACACGGTTGCCGGAACCCTCTCGGGCTGGCAGGCCATGCTAGCAACCGGACCTAGCCGCCTGCCTCTGGCGCGCATTTTGGAAGACGCCATCACGCACGCGCGCGATGGGGTGGTGCTGACCTCGGGATTTGAGGAAACGCTGGGCGCAAAGCGCGCCGAACTGGAAACCGTGTCCGGATTCGCCGATTTCTACCTGCCTGGCGGCAATACCCCCTCGGCGGGCGAAATTCTGAAACAGCCTGCCCTGGCGCGGACCCTGGACCGCCTCGCCGCCGATGGCCTGGACAGCTTCTATCGCGGTGCACTGGCCCGCGATCTGGCTGCCGATCTTAAAGCCGCCGGTTCGCCCGTGACGCTTGCGGACCTGCAGGCGCATCAGAGCTGGACCGGCGCACCCCTTAAATTGCGCCTGACCGGGGCCAACCTGTTCAATATGGTGCCGCCGACACAGGGCCTCGCTTCGCTGATGATCCTGGGGCTGTTTGAGCGGCTGGGCGTAGGTGTGGCTGAAGGGTTCGACCATGTGCATGGCCTGGTGGAAGCCACAAAACAGGCCTTCATGGTGCGCGACCGTTATGTCGGCGACCCGACCTATATGCAGATCGATCCCCAGGCCTTCTTAGACGACAGCGTCGCCCTAGACGCCATGGCTGCGAAGGTGGACATGGCACGCGCCCTTCCCTGGCCACAGCCGGCGGCAACCGGTGACACGGTTTGGTTTGGGGCTATCGACAGCGAAGGCTGCGCCGTCAGTGCCATTCAGAGCACCTATTTCGAATTCGGCGCGGGGGTTGTGCTGCCTCAGAGCGGCATCGTTTGGCAAAACCGCGGCTCAAGTTTCAAGCTGACAGAAGGCGGCTGGAATGCGCTCAAGCCTGGCCGCAAGCCGTTCCACACCCTCAATCCCGCCTTGGCCCGTTTCGATGACGGCCGGACAATGGTCTACGGCACCATGGGTGGAGAGGGCCAACCCCAGACCCAGGCTGCCGTGTTCAGCCGTTACGCTATGTATGGCCAGGGTCTGCAACAGGCCGTGAGTGCGCCCCGCTGGCTGCTTGGCAAGACCTGGGGTGCAGAAAGCGTCACCCTGAAACTCGAAGACCGCTTCGATACGAGCGTCATCGCCGCCCTGAAGACTGCTGGCCACGACACAGAGATGATGGCTCCGTTCACCTCGACCATGGGCCACGCCGGGGCCTTGGTCCGCCACGCTGACGGAACCTTGGAAGGTGCCGCAGATCCACGAAGCGACGGGTCCGTCGCCGCCTGGTGAGGCCAATCACCGCCGTGCGCAGACCTCACATCGGCTGGGGCAAGTTGGAGCGCCGGGCGACGGTTACCGCGCGGGTCTAGGCTATTCCCAAAGCGCGACGATGCTGAAGCCTGGGGATGTTTCGGGCGGGGCGCAGACTTGGCCTCACCCTAGCCCAAAGTCACCTGGAATAGTGCCGCGAGCTCGGTCCAGTGTCGTTCGGCGGCGGCTTCATTGAACACTGAGAAGTCGGGCATGGTCCAACCGTGCGATACACCTGCGTAAATTTCGCAGCGATGGTCGACCCCAGCGGCAGTAAAGGCCGCCTCAAGCTTTTCCGCCATTTCAGGCGGATAACTCGCATCATTATCAGCACCCGCAACATAGACGCGGGCCCTGATGGTCGGGGCCATCAGGTGCGGACTGGTCTCGGCATCGGTCGCAAGGCGTCCGCCGTGGAAACTCGCTGCCGCCGCAATGCGGTCAGGATAAGTCCCGGCGACGGAAAGGGCCATGCCGCCCCCCATGCAGTAGCCAGTGACCCCGATCGCCTTTCCGCGCACGTCGGACCGGCTGTCGATGTGGTCGATGAAAGACTGGGTGTCCTGCGAGGCCCTTTTATTGTCGGTCGAGGCAAACAAGGGCATCAGCGCCGCGCGGCCTTCGGGGCTGGCGAACGCGACGTTAGGGTCCATCTCTGCATAGGCACCGGCCCGATAAAATAGATCCGGCAGCAGGACCACATAACCCAGGTCCGCTAGTCTTTGGCCCATACCCAGCAGGGTCGGGCGGATCGCCAGCCCGTCCATGTAGAAGATAACCGCGGGCCAGGGGCCCGTGCTCGCCAGGGATTCCGAGGGCGTGAATACATGCGTCGGGCAATCGCCATCCTGCATGCGCAGCGTGATCCGTTCATGGCCCATGGTCAGCTCCCGTCTATGCCTGGGCGGATGCTATGATCTGAACGGCGGCGACAATCAACGCGGCGATCAAGGACAGCCGCAAGCCCGCAACAGCCTAAGCGTTAAGACCGCGAATGCCGGCATGGGTGACATGAAATTCACCGGTTACCGAAAGCACGATCCAGTCGCCGGGCCGCGCCATGGCCCAGCCAGAGGCGGTAAACACGCGTATGTGGCCCAGGGGCTCGACGATTTGGCCGTCCTCGCCCAGCCAGCGGCACAGCTGGGTCCAGTGCTTGTGGTCGTGCGGCGACGGCACCCGTAGGGCGGCACCATGATCGAATGTAGGGGCTCGAGCCGTTTTCATGGGGAGAGTTAAAGACTGCGTCGGTCACCAGAATCTTAAAACCGTCACGCGTTCTGCTTTGCTGGCGATCAGGTGTCGCAACATGCTAGAGGCCCACCCCATGTCCAGCCCTTCAGTCGTCACCCGCATCGCCCCCTCGCCGACGGGCTACATGCACATCGGCACAGCGCGCACGGCCCTGTTCAATTATCTGTTCGCCAAGCGGCTGGGCGGTAAATTCCTCATCCGAATCGAGGATACCGACCGGGAACGCTCCACCGAAGGTGCGGTCGCCGCCATATTCGAGGGCATGGCCTGGCTAGGTCTGGAAGCCGACGAAGAACCCATCTTCCAACACACCCGCGCCGACCGGCACCGCGAGGTGGTGGAAGACATGCTGGCCAGAGGCGGTGCCTACCGCTGCTCCATGACAACCGAAGAGCTGGAAGCCGAGCGCACCCTGGCGCGCGCTGAAGGCCGTTCCGTGCATTCGCCCTGGCGCGACCATGCCGGCACTCTGCCAGACAAGCCCTTCGTTGTTCGGCTGAAGGCCCCGCGCGAAGGCCAGACGGTGCTGCGCGATTTGGTCAAGGGCGACATCGTATTTGAGAACAATCAGCTCGATGATCTGATCCTGCTGAGGTCCGATGGCGCTCCGACATACAATCTGGCTGTGGTGGCTGACGATCACGACATGCACGTGACCCATGTGATTCGCGGTGACGATCACGTCAGCAACGGCGCGCGCCAGAGCCTGATCTACCAGGCCCTGGGATGGGACCTGCCGGTGTTTGCCCACATTCCGCTGATCCACGGGCCTGACGGTGCCAAGCTTTCTAAGCGCCACGGAGCCCAGGCCGTGGGGGAATTCGCCGAGATGGGCTACCTGCCCGAGGCGATGCGCAACTACCTGGCCCGGCTAGGCTGGGGCCACGGCGACGACGAGCTGTTCAGCGACCAGCAGGCGGCAGACTGGTTCGATATCAAGGACGTGGTCAGCAGCCCGGCACGCCTGGACTGGGACAAGTTGAACTTCATCAACCGGCACTACATCCGCGAAGCAGGCGACTTGCGCCTGGCGGGGCTGATTGCACCGGTACTCCAGGCTCGCGGCATCCCATCCGATGGGGCCTTGCTCAACCGTCTGATCAGCGTGATCCCACTGATCAAGGAAGGGGCTTCGACCCTGATCGAGCTAGCCAATCTGGTCGGCTTCGCCTTGACGGCCGATGATGCCCCGCTCGATCCGAAAACGGCGGGCCTGCTAACGGCTGAGATTTCCGAGCGTCTGGCACGGCTGCGCGATACATTGCGCGACGTTGAGGACTGGACCGTCCCGACGCTGGAACAGCTGATCCGAGACTTCGCCGCCGCCGAACAGGTGGGCATCGGCAAGTTCGGCCCGGCCCTTCGCGGAGTTATGGGCAAGGGCTCGCCTGCCCCAGACCTAGCCAGCACCCTGGTGACTTTCGGGCGCGAGGGAAGCCTTGCGCGGCTATCGTTCGCGCTGGACTGATTGCCTTTCAGACAATCGGCTCTCCCCGGCGCGGGCCAGGAAGAGCCGGTCCTTGGCGGCCGAGGCTAGGCCACGTCCCGTGAGTACATGTTGAACCACTCGATCATGCGCGCCCAGGCTTGGGGGGCGGTGACCTTGTTATAGCGCTCCGGCGTGGCGTCGTTGAAGAAGCCGTGCACGGAGTTGGGCCAGATGTGCCCTTCGTAGCGGATATTGTTCTTCTTCAGTTCGGCTTCCTGAGCCGGCCAGCCGCCGGCCAGAGCCTTATCCAGCGCGCCGTGGTTGACCAGAATGGCGGCCTTGATCTTGGCCACGTCTTCCGGCTTGGCAGGGGCGCCATAAAACGGCGCAGCGGCGGCCAGGTCCGCACCCAGCAACACGGCCAGTTGGTTGGAAGCGCCACCGCCGAAACAGAAGCCTGTTGCGTTGATCTTGCCGTTACTGTCCGGACGGTTTTTCAGCCACTTCGCCGCAGCGATGAAGTCGTTGGTCAGCTTGGGCTTGTCGATCTTGGCGAACATCAAGCCGCCCTTGTAATCGTCGCCCGGATAGCCGCCGAGCGAGGTCACGGCGTCGGGCGCAAAGGCGTTGAAGTTCTCCAGGGCGAAACGGCGGGCCACATCCTCGGTATGCGGATTCAGGCCGCGATTCTCATGGATAACGATAACGCCCGGCAACTTGGCCGGCATAGCGTCGCGGGTGTCGGCGCTGTTGGGGCGCGCAAAGTAGCCGCGGATAGTACCGTTGCCGTCCGGCGAGGGGATAGTCACATAGCCGGCCTTGATGCGCTCATCATCCTTCCGGATTTGCTGCGCCTCGGCATATTTGGGCATCAGGGCTGTCATCATGGCTGGGACCGTCATGCCGAGCACGGCATAGGCTTTTAATCCGTCCATGAACTTCCGGCGGCTAATCTCGCCATGGATAAACTGGGTGTACAGCTCCACCGCTTCTGGCGGCATTTTTTGGTTTAGGTCCATTTGCTGGTCTCCTCCCGATCAGAAAGATCATCATTACGCGCCCCGTGGCTCAACGCCAGACCCAAGCCATAGGTTGGGCAACCCATC
>CANKEA010000020.1 GCA_947480815.1 Caulobacterales bacterium
CAACGCCGCTATCAAATTCGCCCTGGCTTCGGCCCACGCCGCGAAAATTGAAGCGCAGGGTGGCGAAACCCCGCTTCATGAAGAGGTGATAGAGTTGCACCGCCACCGGGTGGTTCATCGAGCCGCCGGCCCGCGGGTGCGGGTGCAGGATCAAGGCGATCGGCGCGGTCTCCCGTTTGCCGGGCGAATAGCGCCCTTCGATACGTCCGGCGGCGCCGGTCAGAACGACCTCAGGCATGGCGTACCCTTACTGATGTGGGCCTTGCGGCCCTCAAATACTTGACTGCTGCAGTAGGACTTTCTACATCCTCCCTGCGCGAAGGCGCGGCTTGTAACATAGCCGCCCCCTCGAACGCCTAGTAAAATCGCATAGAGAGTACGCAGAGTCATGCAGCTGGGCACTAAGGGACGTTACGCTGTAATGGCGATGACCGACCTGGCTGGGCGTCAGGGCGACGCTGCAGGCCGTGCCGTCGCCCTGGCCGACATCGCCGCCCGTCAGGAAATCTCGCTGTCTTATTTAGAGCAGCTTTTCGCGCGTTTGCGCCGGCGTGGGCTGGTTATTAGCGCCCGCGGCCCAGGCGGTGGCTATCGCCTGGCCAAGGCCGCCGACGAGACCCTGATCTCCGACATTATTTTTGCGGTCGATGAGCCGCTGCGAGCCACACGCTGCAAAGCTACCGGTTCCAAGGGCTGTATGGCGCGCGGCGAGCGCTGTCTGACCCACGATCTGTGGGACGAGATGGGCCGCCGAATCCATGGCTACCTCGAATCGGTGTCGCTGGCGGACGTGTTAGAGGGCAAGTTGCATGAGCGCCCCGCCCTGGGGCTTTCGGCAGCATGAGCGTCTATCTGGACTACAACGCCAGCTCAAAGGTTCGGCCTCAGGCCATCGAGGCTGCGCTTAAGGCCTTGCAGTTGGCTGGCAACGCCTCGTCGATCCACGGTCCAGGCCGCGCCGCGCGCGCCATGATCGAGGACGCAAGAGCCGCCGTGGCCGATCTGGTGGGTGCAATTCCAGGGCAAGTCACCTTCACCAGCGGCGGCACAGAGGCCAATAACCTGGCCATCATGAGTGCCAAGGTGTCGGGAATTGAGCGCTTGATTGTGCTGTCGACCGAGCATGAGAGCATTATCGCCACGGCCCACGCTTCGGGACTTCAGGTTCTAAGCTGGCCGGTTGACGGTCTGGGCCTTGCCGACCTGGATTGGCTGCAAGCGATACTGGCGGACGGCACGCCGTCTATGACCTGCTTGGCCATGGCCAATAGTGAGACTGGCGTCATCCAGCCGATTGGGGCTGTCGCTGCCCTGACCGGACCAGCGGGGGCCTGGCTCCACGTCGATGCGGTGCAGACCGCGGGAAAGCTGGCCATCGATTTCCAGTCTATGGGTGCCGACACCCTGGCCCTGTCGGGGCACAAGGTTGGCGGGCCGCAGGGATCGGGTGCCCTGGTCGCTTCAGGGCGGATCAATCTGGTCCGAATCCAGCACGGCGGCGGGCACGAGCGTGGCCGCAGGGCGGGCACCGAGAACCTGTCTGGTATCGTCGGCTTCGCCGCTGCGGCCTGGGCCAGCAAGCCGAACGCCCTGGCGCATCAGGCCCTTTGGCGCGACGCGGCGGCAGAGCGGCTCAAGGCGGCCGGCGCGGTGGTGATGGGCGAGGGCGCACCACGCCTTCCGCAAACCCTGTCCATCGCCATGCCCGGATTCGGCTCCGAACTGCAGGTCATGTCGCTCGATCTGGCGGGCTATGCGGTCAGTGCCGGTGCGGCCTGTTCTTCGGGCAAGGTCACGGGTAGCGCTGTGATCAAGGCCATGGGTCGCGAGGACCTGGCCAACTTCACCCTGCGCATCAGCGGCGGGTGGGACACGACAGAAGCCGATTGGCAGGGCTTTGCGGAGGCGTGGGTGCAAGCCTATGCCCGCGTCGCTCGGAGAGTTGCGTAACATGGCCGCCGTCAAACAGACCGTTGAGCAGGTAAAGGCGCTGGAGTCGTATGAGCACGGCTTTGTCAGCGACATCGAGAGCGAGTTCGCTCCTAAGGGTCTGTCAGCCGATATCGTGCGCTTTATCAGCGCCAAGAAAGACGAGCCCCAGTGGATGCTGGACTGGCGGCTAGAGGCCTATGAGCGCTGGCGGAGCCTGGATGAGCCGCACTGGGCCGAGGTCCAATTCCCACCCATCGACTACCAGGACTCTTACTATTACGCCGCACCTAAGACCAAGGATGGGCCAGCGAGCCTTGATGAGGTCGATCCAGACCTGCTGGCCGTTTATGCCAAGCTGGGCATCCCGCTTAAGGAGCAGGAAGTCCTGGCTGGCGTCGTCGGGGCACCGCGCTATGCCGTGGATGCCGTGTTCGACAGCGTCAGCGTGGTCACGACCTTCAAGAAGGAATTGGCTGAGGTCGGGGTGATCTTCTGCTCCATGAGCGAGGCGATCCGCGAGCATCCGGACTTGGTTCGGAAGTACCTTGGGACTGTCGTGCCCACGAGCGACAACTACTACGCCTGCCTCAATGCGGCGGTCTTCAGCGACGGCAGCTTCGTCTATGTTCCACCGGGCGTGCGCTGCCCAATGGAGCTGAGCACCTATTTCCGTATCAATGCCGAGAACTCAGGCCAGTTCGAGCGTACCCTGATCATCGCCGACAAGGCGGCCTACGTTTCGTATCTAGAGGGCTGCACCGCCCCGATGCGCGATGAAAACCAGTTGCATGCCGCCGTGGTCGAGTTGGTGCTGCTGGACGATGCTGAGATAAAATATTCCACCGTGCAGAATTGGTACCCGGGCGATCCGGTCACCGGCAAGGGCGGGATCTACAACTTCGTCACCAAGCGCGCCGACTGTCGTGGTGACCGCTCTAAGGTCAGCTGGACCCAGGTCGAGACGGGCAGCGCCATCACCTGGAAATACCCCTCCTGCGTGCTGCGGGGCGAGGGCAGCTCGGGCGAGTTTTACTCAATCGCTGTGACCAACGGCCGTCAGCAAGCCGACACCGGCACCAAGATGATCCATCTGGGTGCAAATACGAAGTCACGTATCGTCTCGAAGGGCATCAGCGCTGGCCATTCGTCGAACACTTACCGTGGGCTCGTCTCGGCTCACCCTAAGGCCATAGGCAGCCGCAACTTCACCCAATGCGACAGCCTGCTAATCGGCAAGGGCTGCGCCGCGAACACGATCCCCTATGTCGAGGCCCGCAACGGACAATCGATTTTCGAACATGAGGCGACTACAACGCGCCTTTCCGAGGACCAGCTGTTCTACGCCCGCCAGCGTGGGCTATCTCAGGAAGAGGCCGTGGCCCTGCTGGTCAACGGTTTCGTGCGCGAGGTGCTGCAAGAACTACCGATGGAGTTCGCCGTCGAGGCCCAGAAGCTTGTGGCGATTAGTTTGGAAGGGTCTGTCGGCTGATGCTGTCTATTCAAGAGCTCTCTGCATCCGTTGGCGAAAAGCCCATTCTTAATGGCCTTTCGCTCACGGTTCCGGCTGGTGAAGTGCATGCCATCATGGGCCCTAACGGTGCGGGAAAATCGACCCTGTCCTATGTCCTGACCGGTCGCGAGGGCTATGAGGTCACCGGCGGGACTGCAACGCTCGATGGCGTGAATCTGCTGTCCCTGGTCCCGGAGGATCGCGCCGCAAAAGGCCTATTCCTGTCGTTTCAGTACCCCCTGGAAATTCCTGGCGTGCCCGCGCTGACGTTCGTGCGCGCGGCCCTCAATGCCCAACGCAAGGCCCGTAGCGAGGATGAGTTGGCCGCACCGGCCTTTCTCAAACTGGCCCGTGAGAAGGCCGCTGCACTGAAGATCGACTTCGATATGCTCAAGCGGCCGCTGAATGTCGGCTTCTCGGGCGGCGAGAAGAAGCGGATGGAAATCCTGCAGATGGCGATGCTGGAACCCCGCTTCTCCATCCTTGATGAGACGGACAGTGGCCTGGACATCGACGCCCTTAAGATCGTCGCCGAGGGGGTCAACGCATTGCGCGGGCCCGATCGTGGCATGCTGGTGATAACCCACTACCAACGCCTGCTGGACTACATCAAACCCGATCGCGTTTCGGTGCTGGCCAATGGCCGTATCGTTGCGACGGGCGGGCCGGAACTCGCGCTCGAACTGGAAAGGAGCGGTTACGACCGCTACGCCGCATGAGCCTGGCGCTCGCCATTGACACGGGTGATAAGACCCAGCTGCCGTCGCGCCGCGACGAAGCATGGCGCTGGTCCGATCTCGCCGGTCAGATCCTTGACATGCCCGCGACATCGCCCGTTGGCGAGGCGAAAGGCGAGGGGCCGTTTTCCGTCCTGGCCAACTGCACCACAGTGGTCGTTAATGGCCGCGGGGCTAAGCGGATAGACCTGTTGGCGGGCCAGACCGTCGCCCTGCGTTTCGTTTCCCAAGTGAGGGTACAGCGCACGCGGCGCAGATGGTGGTCACCGTGCAGGGCAAGGCGACACTGCTGGAGTCCTACGAGGGTCAAGCGACCGGCTACCTGGCACACGCGGGACTGCGCATCGACGTCTCGGCCGGCGCAAGCTTAGAGCGCATCGTGCTGGCCGATGATGCCGCCGACGCTATCACCGTGTCCCTGGCTGACGTGACCCTGGCCCCCGGCGCGTCGTTCGCCCAGACCGTGCTGATCAGCGGGGCCAAACGTCAGAGGATCGAGACCCATCTTGAACATCCAGGTGGCGGGGCCAACGTCCGTATGGACGGGGCCTATCTGATCTCCGGCCGTCGACATGGCGACATCACCACGGTCGTCGATCATATCGCCCGCGACGGGACGACCAATCAACTGATCAAGGGAATGGTGCGTGATCAGGGCCGCGCGGTGTTTCAGGGCAAAATTGTGGTGGCACACGGGGCTGACGGAACCGACGCCCGTATGGGCCATCATGCCCTGATCCTGTCTGATCGCGCTGAAGTCGATGCTAAGCCGGAACTGCTGATCTTTGCCGATGATGTGCAGTGCGCCCACGGCAATTCTATCGGTGCCCTGGACCAGGACGCCCTGTTCTACGCCCGCCAACGTGGCCTGCCGCTGGATGAGGCCAAGACGATTCTAACAGCCGCGTTTGTAGCAGAGGTGGTCGACCGTATCGAGCATGAAGGCGCGCGCGCCATCGCCGCCGCCTGGACCGCAGCTCGCCTGGAGCAGGGCTGATGGCCTTTGACATCGAAGCCATCCGCACCGAGTTCCCGATCCTGTCCCGCTCGGTGCACGGCAAGCCGCTGATTTACCTGGACAGCGCCGCCAGCGCCCAAAAGCCGCGCGCGGTGATCGAGGCTATGACCCAGGCGATGACCACGAGCTATTCCAACGTGCATCGCGGGCTTCATACCCTGGCCAATGAGACGACCGATGCCTACGAGGCGGCCCGCCGCAGTGTGGCAAGGCTGCTCAATGCGGACACGAACCAGATCGTCTTTACCAAGGGAGCGACCGAGGCGATTAATCTTGTGGCGGCGGGCCTCGGTCATTCCATCCAGCCTGGTGCCGAGATCTTGCTCAGCCAGATGGAGCATCACGCCAATATCGTGCCCTGGCATTTCCTCCGCGAACGTCATGGTGCCGTGCTGCGGTTTGTGCCGGTTGATGACGATGGCGTGCTGGATATGGCTGCGCTGGAGGCCATGTTGGGCCCACGCACGCGCATGGTGGCGATCACCCACATTTCGAATGTGCTGGGTACGATCAACCCGGTGCGCCGTATCGCTGACCTGGCCCATGCGGTGGGGGCTCAGGTACTGATCGATGGTTGCCAGGGCATCGCTCATGAGACGGTCGATGTGCAGGCGCTTGACGCTGATTTCTATGTTTTCAGCGGCCATAAGCTCTACGGCCCCACGGGTATCGGTGCCCTGTACGGCAAGAGCGATGCCCTGGCCGCTCTCCCGCCCTATCAGGGCGGTGGAGAGATGATCAGCAGCGTCAGCGAGGACGCTATCACCTACGCTGACCCTCCGCATCGGTTCGAGGCCGGCACGCCGCCAATCCTGGAGGCGATCGGCCTGGGCGCGGCGATCGACTGGCTGGAAACCCAGGATCGACAGGCCATTGGTGCCCACGCAAAGGCACTCTACGTCCGGGCAGTCGAGATATTAGGCGATTACAACTGGCTAAAGATAATCGGACAAGCATCTGATAAGGCTGCCATACTGAGCTTTTCCGTTGAGGGGGCCCACGCCCACGATGTGGCGCAGATCCTGGACCGTTACGGTGTGGCGGTGCGGGCTGGAACCCATTGTGCAGAACCGTTGATGCGCCGATTTGGCCTGACGTCGAGCGCGCGCGCCTCTTTCGCCCTATATAATACCCTCGCCGAAGCAGAGGCTTTCGCCGACGCCTTGGTGAAGGCTCACGGTTTCTTCGCTTAACGATGCAAGATTGAGATGATGGACGACGCCACCGCCAACCCCGTTGCTGCAGTTGCCCTCTCGCAACAGGAACTCGATCGCCTGACTGATCAGCTGATCGATAAGCTCAAAACCGTGTTCGATCCGGAAATCCCGGTCGATATCTATGAGCTTGGTCTGATCTATAAGGTCGATGTCTCGGATGACCGCGAGGTGGCCATCGACATGACCCTGACCGCGCCGGGTTGCCCGGTGGCCGGGGAAATGCCCATTTGGGTGCGCGATGCCGTTTTGACCATTCCGGAAATCAAGGCCTGTAAGGTCGATCTAGTGTTCGAGCCGCCATGGGATCAATCGCGAATGAGCGACGAGGCCAAGCTTCAGTTGAACATGTTCTGATGGAAACCGTCGGCCCCCGTGTTCGCCGCCCCCGTCCGCCCGCCGTCACCCTGACGGAGGCGGCCGCTGCGCGCGTGCGTGAGATCATGCTTCGTTCAGACCAGCCCTATGCCGGCTTGCGTGTGGGTGTGAAGGCGGCGGGCTGTGCAGGGCAGAGCTATACGATGGAATACGCTCTGGCCGCCGATCCGCATGACGAGGTTGTGCAGGACAAGGGTGTGACGATCCTCATCGAGCCAAAGGCTGTCCTGTTTCTGCTGGGGTCTGAAATTGACTATGAGGCGGGCGACCTAGCGGCCAAGTTCGTGTTCCGCAATCCGAACGAGACTGACGCATGCGGTTGCGGCGAGAGCGTGACGATCACGCCTGCGACCAGCGCGGACGCCTAAGACTCTCGATGCGGATCCTCGTCTATTCGATGGGCGAGGTGATTGGTGATGGCTTGATCAAGCTCCCATTTGCTGCCGGTCTGCGCGCCGCCTTTCCGGACGCGCATATCGCCTGGTGTGCCGCCAAAGGTGAAACCGTCTACTCCACTGTCTTGGCACCCATTGTTTCGGGCCTGATCGACGAAATCATCGTCGCCACACCCACGGGGGCGGGGGCCTGGGATTTCCTGCCCTGGAAACGTCCGTTCGGCGGTGCCACCTTCGACCTGGTGATCGACACTCAGGAAAATCTGCGTCGAAGCGCGTTCGTGCGGCGTGCCGTTGGGTTGGGTGGCTGTTGGGTTGCACCGACGCCATCGGCGAAGGATTGGCCAGTCGCCTTGGTCGAGCGCCTGGCTGTGCTGCTGGGTCGCGCTTTACCTGGCGCTAAACCGCAAGCGATAACTGTTGCCGACGCGGCGATCGTAGCTGAAGCTGCGCGCGTGCTGCCACAAGGCCAGGACTATATCGGATTTGCCCCCGGTTCCGGTGGGGCGGAAAAGCGCTGGCCGCTACAAAACTATATCGCTCTCGCTCAGCGGCAGGCACGGCTTGGGTTTGTGCCAGTGTTCCTGTTGGGGCCACAGGAACTGGACGAGGCAGCTAAGATCGCTGCGGCCATTCCGACGGCACGGTTTCCGGAAGCTGAAGCTCAGTCGACCCTGCGCGGTCCCGCTTTGGTCGTGGCCCTGGCGGGACGGCTTTGCGCCGCCGTGGCCAATGACGCCGGCCCTGGCCACATGTTAGCCGCAGGAGGTGCCCCGCTGTTGAGCCTGCAGCGCGATGCGCGCAAGGCCGCCAAATTCAAGCCGGCGGCTCGACGACTTGAGATGCTGGCCGCCTCGGACTACGGAGGCGAGATGAAGGCCATTTCCATAGATGCCGCCGACGGGGCGCTACAGCGATTGCTGGGGCAGGGGGTCTGATGGCGATTATGGCCCCGATTTCGGCTGGCGAACTGGTCGACAAACTGACCATCTTGCGGGTCAAGGCCAGCCGCATCGGCTTGGAAAAGCGAGGCAATGTGGAGCGGGAACGGGTCTTGCTGGAGGAAATTGCCGCAACTGTGCTGCCGGTCCATCCCGAGCTTTGCCGTCTCACTGACGAGCTGATGGCGGTCAATGCGGCGCTGTGGGACATCGAAGAAGGCAAGCGGGCCTTTGAGCGGCGCGGGGTGTTCGGCGAGGATTTCATTGCCCTGGCTCGGTCTGTCTATCGGGAGAATGATCGCCGCGCGGCCATCAAGCGGGCGATCAACCTCGCCTGCGAGTCCGATATCATCGAAGAAAAGAGCTACGCCCCTTACGCTGAAGGTGAGCCTGCGGCTTAGCCGGTCGGCTCCTGCTACCTGGCGGCGTCGGCGCGATCGATCACATTCAATGCTGTTTCGCCCGGGTGCCGTTCCGCAAAGCCCGATGAAATTGTGATCCTGCCGAGGTATTCGTTGGTCGAACGGCGCCTGAGCATGCGCCACGCCACTTCAACGCGAATTTCCTCGAGGGCCGCCTCGATCACTTCGGCCGAATCCGACGAGAAGATCATGGAAAATTCTTCGCCCCCGTGGCGGGCGCTGAAGCGTGGGGAGGAACCCAGTCGGTCTATAACGCTGGCGACGAACCGGATCACCTGGTCGCCGGTCTGGTGGCCCCAGGTGTCGTTGAAGCTTTTGAAATGATAGATATCGAGTAGGACCAGGCTCAGCGAGGTGCTCTTATGGTCGCTCACGGCACAGGCGTGGGCGAATGTGTCGTCGAAGGCCTTGCGGTTGGCGAGGTTGGTTAGGCCATCCGTCGTAGCATCGCGTCGCATCTGCTCAAGGTGTTCTTTTAGGTGTGCAAGCTCGGCGGTTGAGGCTTCTAGCCGCTTTTCAAGGCTTTGGTTCTACAGTTACGCTTGGTCGGTTGCCATCGATAGGGTCTCGACCATCGTGCGCATACCGTCAGCGTCCTGCAGCCCAGCCAGTTCCTGAGTGGCGCTGTTCAGGGTCTTCCCGAAGGCGGAGGCCGAGGCCTGGGCGATCTGGACCGCTTGACTGAAGGCAAAAAATCCTTGCTTAGCAGGTCTCCGGCATCACGGATTTCTTCGTTAAGCCGAGCTTTTGGCAAATAGGCTACGATCAGTTCTCCACTAATAGCCTCTGTGAGTGGCTCGCCGGCGGCGAGCAACCGGCTCAATTCCTGCCCGAGGGCTCCCTCGGGGTCGATAACGTAGTGGGTCTAGAGTTCGAAATTCAGCGCTGACGGCCACACCTTGTTGAATTCCATGGACAAGCGTGCGACCTTTTATGCCTCGGGGCCTCTCAGGATCGCTTCCACCTCACCGGATATAGACTTCCCCAAACGGTCTGGCGTTTAACTGCCCCCGCAGTGATCTTCGCTGTCTCTTTAGGCTTACCTCTATCCTTGGGAATCGAAACGAGCGTTTAAACAGGGCGGCTAGGCTTTTGGGTCGCGGCGGGGGGCACCAATCAAGAATGCTGGCATATCTGAGCCGAAACCGACGACATCCCGATCGTCCCGATCTTGATCGCGCCTGCGCTCTGATGACCGCCCGACCGGGGTATTTCGCTCAGAATCCTTAGGCCGCGGAGGCGCTTTGGGAGCTGGCGGAACGACCTGGGGTTGGCTCGGCGCGCGGGCTCGGCTTTCCCCACCCCGTCCGGATCGGGCTCGCGGTGCCCGCTCTTGCGAGCCTGTTTCCAGTGGTGCAATCGGGGGCGGCTCAACGGGTTCAGAACGGGCAACGGGCTCGGCAGGTTTGTGGGGCTCGACGCGCGATTCCGACCGCTCAGGGCGTCGCTCTTGTCTCCCGCGCCCACCCCGTCCGCCGCGGTCGCGGCCAGCGTCCCGGCCGCCGGGGCGTTCGGAACTGCCTTCGGCGTCGCGGGCTTTTGACCAGTCAAGATCGAGCGTGACCTCGGTTGGGTTCTCGCCGATCAGCTTGATCACCTTGTCGAGTGACCGGGAGTCCGCCGGTGTGATGAGCATATAGGCCTTGCCACTTTTGCCGGCTCGACCGGTGCGACCGATGCGGTGGACGTAGTCGTCGGCATGGTGCGGCACGTCATAGTTGAACACATGGCTGACATCAGGAATATCGAGCCCCCGAGCGGCCACGTCTGAGGCCACTAGCAGGCGCAGGGTGCCCGAGCGGAAGTCGGCAAGGGTCTTCATGCGCGTGGACTGATCCAGATCCCCGTGGATCGCGGCCGCATCCAGCCCGTGGACCTTCAGCGACTTTGCGACCACATCGACCTCGGTCTTGCGGTTGCAGAAGATAATGCCGTTTTTGACGTCGTCGGCACCGATCAGGGTCCGCAGCGCCATGCGCTTGGCCTTGGGCTCGCTCAGCGGAAGGCGGACCAAGTGCTGGGTAATGTTGGCACCGGTCGTTGCGGGGCGCGAGGCCTCGATCCGGGTCGGATCATTGAGAAACTGTTTGGTCAGACGGGTGATCTCCGGCGGCATTGTGGCCGAGAAGAACAGCGTCTGTTTCCGGGGCGGGGTGAGTTTAAAGATCCGCTCGATGTCGGGGATGAAGCCCATGTCCAGCATGCGGTCAGCTTCGTCCACGACCATCATCTGCACGCCGGTCAGCAAAAGCTTGCCGCGTTCGAAGTGGTCGAGAAGCCGCCCGGGCGTGGCAATCAGCACGTCGACGCCACGATCGAGCTTTTTTTCCTGATCGCCGAACGAAACACCGCCGATGAGCAGAGCCCAGGAAAGCTTGGTACCCTTGGCGTAGCGCTCGAAGCTGGCCGCGACCTGGTCGGCTAGTTCGCGGGTGGGGGCAATCACCAGGGCGCGCGGCATACGGGCCTTGGCACGGCCTGCGGCCAGGCGATCAACCATCGGCAGGGTAAAGGCGGCAGTCTTGCCGGTCCCGGTTTGGGCGATGCCCAGAACATCGCGCCCGGCGAGAGCAACGGGGATGGCAGCGGCCTGAATGGGAGTAGCTGTCGTGTAGCCGGTGTCTGCGACCGCTTGCAGGGTCGTGGGGCTGAGCCCCAATTCTGAAAATTCTGTCATGGACTGCTTGTAAAAAACCGGAGCCGCC
>CANKEA010000021.1 GCA_947480815.1 Caulobacterales bacterium
AGCTTTATGTCTGCGGCATAGAACTGGCCAATGCATTTGGCGAATTGACCGACGTCGCCGAACAACGCCGACGCTTCGAGGACGAGATGGCGCTGAAACAGGAAATCTATGGCGAGGCCTATCCGATCGACGAGGCCTTCCTAGAGGCGCTGGGCCGAATGCCGCCTGCCAGTGGTGCGGCCTTGGGATTCGACCGTCTGGTCATGCTGGCGTCGGGCGCGCAGCATATCGAGCAGGTGATCTGGACGCCGGTGGCATGACCCTGCGTGACCTAGCCTCGATCGAACGCGCCGGCTTGATCGCCGCCGAGCGGTTGCCCGCCCTAGAGGCGGTGACTGCCCGCTATGCTGTGGCCATCACGACAGCCATGCAAGCTCTGGTCGATCCCGCCGATCCAAACGACCCGATCGCCGCACAGTTTGTTCCGAATGAGCGTGAACTGGCCAGCGATCCGGCCGAGCGCGCCGATCCGATTGGCGATGCCGCCCACAGCCCGGTTGAGGGGGTGGTGCACCGCTACCCTGACCGTGTGCTGCTGACGCTCAACCACGTCTGCGCGGTCTACTGCCGTTTCTGTTTCCGGCGCGAGACGGTGGGCAATCCAGAGACGGGCGCTCTCTCGCCCGCCGCCTTCGATGCGGCCCTGGCTTATATCGCCGCCCGTCCAACGATTTGGGAAGTTATCCTGACCGGTGGCGACCCGCTGGTGCTGTCAGCACGCCGGCTGGGCGAGGTCATGCAGCGGTTGGGGGCCATAGCGCACGTCAAGGTGGTGCGCCTGCACACCCGCGTGCCAGCCGCCGACCCCGCCGCAGTAACGGACGCCTTGGTTGCTGCCCTGAAATCCGGCGGTCAGGCGGTCTATGTGGCCCTTCACGCCAATCATCCACGCGAACTCACCGCCGCCGCCCGCGCCGCCTGCGCCCGCCTGATTGACGCCGGCATTCCGATGGTCAGCCAGACCGTGCTGCTGGCCGGCGTGAATGACGATGCCCAGACGCTGGGCCAGCTGATGCGCGCCTTCGTCGAAACGCGGATCAAGCCCTACTACCTGCACCATGCCGACCTGGCCCCAGGCACGGCCCACTTCCGCACCTCCATCGCCAAGGGGCAGGACCTGATGCGCGCCCTGCGCGGCGATCTCTCCGGCCTAGCCATGCCAACCTATGTGCTCGATATCCCCGGTGGTTACGGCAAGGTCCCTGTGGGACCGGACTACCTGGCCAAGGTCACGGTTGAAGACCCCTGGGGCGGGGCTCACCCATACCCTCCGACCGATTAGGCTTGGGCCGATGCGCTTCAATCCCTAACATAGCAGCAACAGTGGGCGGATTAAGACCAACGAGAGGGGAAGCGGATGGACGACCAGTTCGAGGCGCGAACCATCCGCAAGGTTATGTGGCGGCTCATACCGCTGCTGCTTGCGGCCTATCTGGTGGCCTACATCAACAGGGTGAACATTGGCTTCGCCCCGACCATGAAGAGCGACCTGGGGCTGTCGGCCTCAATCTTCGGCCTGGGAGCAGGCCTGTTCTTCATCAGCTATTTCATCTTCGAGATCCCCAGTAATCTGGCGCTTGAGAAGTTCGGCGCACGGCGCTGGATCGCCCGGATCATGTTAACCTGGGGCTTGCTGTCGATGGGCATGGCCCTGGTCAAGGGCGTGACCAGCTTCATGATCCTGCGCTTTGCCTTGGGCGCGGCAGAGGCCGGGTTCTTCCCGGGCATAATCCTGTACCTGACCTACTGGTTCCCGGCCCGCTATCGTGCACGGATGATCGGCTGGTTCATGGTGGCCATCCCCCTATCGCTGGCCTTGACTGGGCCGGTTTCGAACCTGGTCATGCAGGCGCTGGCCGGGGTGTTCGGGCTGAAGGACTGGCAGTGGCTGTTCATCGCCGAAGCCATCCCAACCGTGCTTTTGTCGCTCGTGGTGCTGATCCTGCTTCCCGATAAGCCCAAGGACGCCAAGTGGCTGACGCCCGAGGAGCGCGACTGGCTGCAAGGGACCATCGATTCCGAACAGCGCCAGATCGAATCTAACCACTCCGCCATGAAGCTGCTGACCGCGCTTACCGACGGGCGCACCCTGGCCTTGGCCTTCATCTATTTCGCCAACACGACCTGCAGCTATGGCGTGGGATTCTTCCTGCCGCAGATCATAAAGGGCCTGGGCAGCAGCAACAGCGCTGCAAACTACCTGTCGTCACTGCCGTTCACGGCCGGCGCTGTCGGGATCATCCTATTCGGCGAGATTTCCGACCGGTTCAAGACCAAGCGACGGCAGATCCTGGCCGTGGCCCTGGCTATCACCGCCGTCGGTCTGGCGGGCGCTGGTGCCCTCGGCGCAGCCTATACGTCGATCCTGCTCATCGGGGTAGCGGTTCTGGGCACCTATGGTGGCAAGGCACCGTTCTGGCCCCTGCCCTCAATGTTCCTGACCGGCAGCGCAGCCGCTGGCGGCATCGCCCTGATTAACGCCATCGGCAATCTGGGTGGCTTTGTCGGACCCTATGCCGTGGGCTGGGTTAAGGACGCGACCGGCAGCTATACTGGCGGCCTTTACTTGATGGCAGGACTGGCCTTGTGTGGCGCGCTGGTGACGCTTTTGCTGCGGACGCCCAGCCATATAGAGCCGGCGAAGGCCGACTAAACGGAGACCCCTGTTTTGCCCACGATTGATCAGCACACCTCTGGCGTCTTCGCCATCGCTCCAACAGCGTTTCACGACGACGGCCGCGTCGATGAGACGTCGATGGATCGTTTGACTGATTTCTATTTCGAGGCCGGCTGCACCGGCATCACCGTGCTGGGGATCATGGGCGAGGCACCCAAACTCGATGCCCAAGAAGCCATGGGCGTGACCACACGCATGATCAAGCGCGCGGGCAACCATCCAATTATCGTTGGGGTGTCCGCCCCCGGATTCGCCGCCATGCGCAGTCTGACCCACGCGGTGATGGACGCCGGGGCCGCAGGTGTGATGATCGCCCCGCCACCGGCGCTGCGTACTGACGACCAGATTACCGGCTATTTCCGTCAGGCCGTCGAGGCCATCGGTGACGATGTGCCCTGGGTGTTGCAGGACTATCCTCTGACCCTAACCGTGGTGATGACGCCGGGCGTGATCCGCAAGATCGTCACCGACAATCCGTCCTGCGCCATGCTCAAGCACGAGGACTGGCCAGGGCTGGAAAAAATCAGCAGCCTGCGGAACTTCCAGGCCGACGGCTCGATGCGGCCAATCTCGATCCTGACCGGGAACGGCGGACTGTTTCTGGATTTCGAAATGGAGCGCGGCGCAGACGGGGCTATGACCGGCTATGCCTTCCCCGACATGCTGGGCGATGTGGTGCGGTTGCAAAAGGCGGGTGAGCGCGACGCGGCGCATGACCTCTACGACGCACACCTACCGCTAGTGCGCTATGAACAGCAGGCCGTTATCGGTCTGGCGGTGCGCAAATATGTCTTGAAGCGGCGCGGCGTCTTGAGCTCGGACGCCCAGCGCAAGCCGGGCTCATCCATCAGCGCCACGGCCAAGGCCGAGGTGGACTATCTGCTCAAGCGCCTGGCGCGGTTCGACACACGCGCCGACCTCGACGCCAAGCCGGCGGCCTGAACCTGAAGGTCACGCTAGTTCAATTCGATAACAGACCGCAGGATACGCTGGGTCTGATGGGGCATCTGCTGGCGCGTAACGCGGCCTATGCTCAAGCGCAAGGCGTCGAGCATCACTTCTTCAACGAGGCGATGGTTGACCTGCCGGTCTATTGGCAGAAAGTCTACCTTTGCCGACAGGTCCTCGCCGCTGGCTATGACATCGCCATCTGGGCCGACACCGACGCGGTGTTCCACGATTTCGGGCGAGGGGTCGAGAGCCTATTCCAAGGCGATGAGGTGATGGTCGGCGCGCCCGACAATCCCTACTGGGACGCCCCCTTCAACGCCGGTGTATTCGCTGTGCGCGGCGCGGGTGGCATCGCTCTGATGGACCGCTGGCTGGGGCTGTTTCCCGCCACGGCCTGGACCCGCACCGAGACCGCCTGGGCCTGCACGAGCGAATGGGGCGGCATCGATTTCGAACAGGGTGCCTTCAACGCCCACCTATTTGACGAGGCGGTGGTGTCAGGCGCGCTCAGCCTCGTCGACTGGCGGGTGCTACAAAGCCCGTTCCCGGTTCCTGGAGCCTTGACCCTGCACTTCGCCGGCGAGTTCAAGCGCAACCTGCCGGCCTATCTGCAATCGATCCTCGGCTAGGGTCCGGACTAGAACCCTAGCGCCATCCCTTCCGAGCGCGGATCGCTACCGCCAGCCATGACGCCGCTGGACGGATCGCGGATGATCAGTTGCGACGCCCCACCGGCGCCCCACGGCCCCATGGGTTTGAGCCGATGACCGCGCGCCTCCAGTCCGGCCAGCACCTCGTCCGGGAACCGCGTTTCGACCTGCAGCTCGAACGGGTTGGGAAGATTGGCCGGATCCGTGCCTGGCCAAATCGACCAGCGCGGCGTGTCTATCGCGCTCTGCACATCCAGATCGCCGTCGATCAGAGCGCTGAGAGTCTGCAAATTCCACTGCGGCTGGCCATCGCCGCCCGGCGTTCCGCCGACCCCGATCGCCGTGCCCGAGGCGTCAGCCAAGGAATACAGGTTCAGGGTGCTAATGGTCTTCTTGCCGGGGGCAAAGATGTTGGGGTGTCCATCCGCCAGGTTGAAGCCACGCCCGACGCGATTGTTCATCACAATCCCCGTGTCGCCCGCGATGATGCCGCTGCCGAACGCCGAGGACACCGACTGGATCAGGGAGACCATCATGCCGGCGCCGTCGATGACGCAGATGTAGGTGGTGTCTCCGTCCTGCATTTCGCCGCCACGAACCTCCTCGGCCGCGCGGGGCCCGACTTCGGCGTAGCGTTTAGCGGCCCAGGATTTGGACAGAAGCACGTCCATCGGCGTCTCGCCGAACCCCGGCTCAACGGCCCAGCGCATGCGGTCGGCGTAGGCCAGTTTCGACGCCTCAGCCAGGATGTGCACCGCTTCGGCGTCGAGACGGCCGAGCAAGGCGCTATCGGCCTGTTCGGCAATATTCATGGACTCCAGATGGATCAGCCCCTGCGACGGCGGGGCCGTCTGATAAACCGTGTAGCCACGGTAGGTGGTAGATATCGGGTCAGCCCAAACCGTTTCATGCTGCGCCAGGTCGTCGGCGCTCAGGGCACCGCCCAGCGCCTGCACGGCATCGGCCATCGCCCGGGCCGTCTCACCCTTGTAGAAATCGGCGAGGCCTTCGCTGGCGAGGCGTCGAAGGGTTCTGGCCAGGCCCGGCTGGCGCAGGATATCGCCCACCTGCATCGGCTTACCCCCCGACAGAAGGATGCCGGCGGTAGAAGGCGTTCGCGCCAGCATGGCTTGGTGCAGCACGGTGGCGGCCTGGCACATCGGATTGAGCGCCACACCCTCCTCCGCATGGCGGATCGCATCGGTGGCCAGGCTGGCAAAAGATCGGCTGCCGAAGCGCTGCAAAAGCTGGTCATAGCCGTCGATCATCCCGGGGACGCCGATCGACAGCGGCCCGGTAGTGGGCATCTTGGGACCGGTCGCGGTTTGTGGCCCGGCGGCGCGCATCTGTTCCACGGTGGCCGCGCGCGGGGCTACGCCGGCCCCTAGCACGGTAATGGGGGCCTCGCCCGGCGCATGGATGATGGCGAAGATGTCTCCGCCCAGGCCGCACATTTCGGGCATGACGACAGTGGCGGTAAGGCCCGCGGCGATGGCGGCGTCGATGGCGTTACCGCCGTCCTGCAACACATTCAGCCCAGCGGCGACCGTCAGGGGATGGGCCGCGGCAATCATTCCATTGCGGGCCATGACGGTTCCCGCCCCGGAACGGATATGGCCTTTGATTGCCTTTGGAAATCCTAGCATCTGCGCACCTTACTGGCCCCACTGAATTCGGGGTTTCGATTTCACGCCAACTTAGACATACAGGGTCGAAAGCGCCATGCGGCGGGGGATAGAACCATGAAAATCGGCATGATCGGGCTGGGTGCCATGGGCGGACCGATCGCCCATCACCTCAACAAAAACGATGAGCTTATCGCCGTCAGCGCCATCGACGCGACGTCCTTTGCCGCGTTCGAGGCCAAGGGGATCAAGGTGTCCACCGATCCAACCATTGTCGTCTCTGCTGAGATGGTTGTGCTGTGCGTACCCGATGGCGCGATCGAGAAAGACATCCTGTTCGGCAAGGGCGGGCTGGCGGCGGCCCTGAAGCCCGGAACCCTGGTGGTGGACCTGTCGACCATCATCTATCAGGACGCCCTGGAGATCGGTGAACGCCTCATGGCCGCCGGGATCGACTATCTGGATTGCCCGATCAGCGGCATGAAAGAACGGGCTCAGACTGGAACGCTGACCGTCATGTGCGGCGGCGACAAAGCGCTGTTCGACAAGGCCCGGCCCTATCTGGAGCGTTTCGGCTCGAAGGTCCTGTACATGGGTGCGCCTGGAAATGGCCAGCTGATGAAAATGACCAACCAGCTGGTCTATGACACCAACATCGCCGCCCTGGCGGAGGTCATGCCCATGGCGGTTAAAATGGGTCTGGACCCCGTTATGGTCAGCCAGGTGATCAATACCGGCACCGGCCGCAGCCACGCCTCGGAGTATTTCCTGCCGATGATCCTGGAAGGCCGGTTCGACACCTCCTACACGCTTGGCGGTGCCTATAAGGACCTGATCAGCGCCGCACGCATCAGTGCCGATCACAACATTCCCATGCCCGTGATCAGCGCCATGACCAGCGCCTATCAGACCGCCATCCGAGCCGGCCACGGCAAGAAGGACAAGGGCGCGATGATCTTGCCGTTCGAGGGCCTGCTCGGCGTGAAGGTGCGCAAGCCCTAGGTCTACAGTGGTTTCGCGCGCAGGAAGTTGAAGTCGCAGCCGTGCTCGGCCTGCAGCACTTCGCGCTCGTAGAGCATGCCGTAGCCCCGGGTTGGCTTGGGGGCCTGCGGCGGGTCGGCGTCGAGGCGCCGGGCGATCTCGGCGTCGTCAACCAGCAGCTCGATGGTTTTGTTCTTCACCGACAGGCGGATGCGGTCGCCATTGCGCACGGCGGCCAGCGGCCCACCCGAGGCCGAGTCTGGGCTCACGTGCAGCACGATGGTGCCATAGGCCGTGCCGCTCATGCGCGCGTCTGAAATGCGCACCAGATCCTTGACCCCGGCCCGTCCAAGTTTGGTGGGGATCGGCAGGTAGCCAGCCTCAGGCATGCCCGAGGCGCTCTTGGGTCCGGCGTTTTGCAGCACCATGAAGTCGTCGGCGTTGATGTCGAGGTCCGGATCATCAATGCGATTGGCGAGGTCTTCCAGCGAGGTGAACACCACCGCCCGGCCTTCGGTCTCGAAAAGCTTCGGGTCGGCCGCGGCGCGCTTAAGAATTGCCCCACCTGGCGCAAGGTTGCCAAACAGCGCCACCAATCCGCCCTGCGGCTGTAGCGGCGCCTCGCGGGTTTTGACCACCGCCCGGTCGACGAAAGCGCCATCGTCTTCCGCCAGCCGTTCGCCCAGGGTCTGGCCCGAAACGGTCATGCAGTCGAGATGGAGCAGCGGCTTAAGTTCTCGCAGGATCGCCCCGACCCCGCCGGCGGCATAGAGGTCTTCCATGTAATAGGGGCCGGTCGGCTTCAGATCGACCAGAACGGGCGTGCGATCCGAAATCTCGTTCAGCCGGTTCAGATCGATATCGACCCCCGCGCGGCCGGCCATGGCGGTGAGGTGAATGATGGCATTGGTCGAGCCGCCGATGGCCAGCAGGGTGGTCAGGGCGTTTTCGACTGACTTCTGGGTGACGATCTTGTCGGGGGTTATGCGGTCGAGTGCCAGGCGCATGGCGGCCTTGCCTGTAGCCTCTGCCGCCCGCAGCCGGTCGGCGTGTACGGCGGGGATGGCCGCCGTGCCGGGCAGCATCATGCCGAGCGCCTCGACGATCGAGGCCATGGTGCTGGCCGTGCCCATGACCGCGCAAGTCCCGGCGGTCGTGGCAAGGTTTCCCTCCACCTCGTCGATCGTCTTGCGGTCGATCTCGCCGGCGCGGAACCGCGCCCAAAAGCGGCGGCAGTCGGTGCAGGCGCCCAGGCGCTCGGTGCGCCAGCGGCCGGTCATCATCGGGCCGGTGACCAGCTGGATGGCCGGTACATTGGCGCTGATCGCCCCCATGAGGGCAGCGGGCACGCTTTTGTCGCAGCCGCCAATCAGCACCACCGCGTCCATCGGCTGGGCGCGGATCATTTCCTCGGTGTCCATCGCGGCGAGGTTTCGATAGACGAGGCTGGTCGGATGCAGGAACGCCTCTCCCAGGGAGATAGTCGGAAACTCCATCGGCAGGCCGCCTGCCTGCAGCACGCCGGCCTTAACCGCCGCAACCAGTTCGGGCACTAGGCGGTGGCAGTTGTTGAAATCGCTGAAGGTACTGGCGATGCCGATCACCGGCTTGGACAGCAGCTCCTTACTGCGCCCGGTGGAGTTGGCGAATGACAGCCTCAGATAGCGGGCGAAATCGCGGTCGCCATAGTTGGTCAGACCCTTGTTCAGGCCCTGCGGGTGGCTGGTGTTGGACGACGTCTCGTCGCTCATCTTATCGCTCCGGCTTCTTGCGCTACGCGGCGGCCTATTGGCAGGGAAGAGGTCGCCGCCGGGGACGGGGCGTTGAACACATGCACCATGCGCGCGGTCTTCTCGATCATGAAATCATGCACCATGGTTCCGTCGCGCTTGACCACCTGGGCACGCACGCCGCTGCGATAGGGCAGCAGGTCCTTCACATCGATATCGGGACAGTATTTGCGGCTGAGCGCCGCGTAGCGATGCTTGCTGAGCGAGCTGAAGGCCTCGGCCGCAGCGGATTTCCAGTGCTTGCCCATCAGTTTCCAGAAGCCAGGAAAGGCGGCGAACCCAGCCACGTCGGCGGCGTTGAAGTCGGTCTTGCGGTAGGCTTCACGCCCGAAGGCCAGCATGGCGTTAGGGCCCAGGGTCTGACCGCCGCCAGCGAGTTTAGTCAGGTGCACCCCTAAGAAAGGCAGGTCGGGATTAGGCACAGGATAGATCAGGTGCTTGACGATATCGGCCTTGGCATCGGGCAGTTTGAAATATTCGCCGCGGAACGGGACCATGGTCCAATCGGTCTCCAACCCCGCCATATGCGCCAGCGCATCGGCATGCAGCCCGCCGCACACAACGAGCGACTTGACCTGATAGGTCTCGCGATCAGTCTCGACCGCCACCGTATTGGCCCCTTCGGTGATGCGCCGGATCTTTGCATTGAAGGTCAACACTCCCCCGAGCCGTTCCACCTCCTGCGCCATAACCCTCGCCACCAGGCCGTAGTCGACGATGCCGGACGAAGGCACATACAGGGCACCATTGCCGATGATATTGGGCTCGCGGTTCCGCAGCTCTTGCGCATCGAGCCGTTCAATTTTGATCTGGTTGAGGGTGCAGCGTTCCTCCAGCGCCCCCATCCGTGCCAGTTCCAGCGCATCCGTTGCGACGATCAGCTTGCCACATTGCTCGAAAGGGATGGCGTGTTCGCCGCAGAACGTCATCATCGCAGCGGCACCGATGCGGCAGTACTCGGCCTTCAGGCTCCCCGGCTGGTAATAGACCCCGGCATGGATCACCCCGCTATTGCGGCCAGTCTGGTGACGCGCGACGCCGTCTTCCTTCTCGAGCAGCAACAGGGTGGCACCGGGCTTGGCCTGCAGAATCTGCATTGCCGAGGATAGGCCGACGATACCGCCGCCAATGACCAGGTAGTCGACTTGCATAGGCTTAGGATCTCAAAATTTCGCTAAGGGGCAGTCGGGGCGAGGTCGTCGCCTATTGAACGCTTGGGATCAAGCGCGCTCACCGTTTCGCCGTTCAAAACCCGCGTGGCGCGTTCCAAATCAAACTCGCCCTCGGACCGGGCCAGTACGATGGTAGAGACGGCATTACCGACCAAATTGGTTGCGGCGCGGATTTCGTTTTGGAAGCGGTCGATGCCCAGGATGAGGGCCATGGCCTCCACAGGAAAAATTCGCGTGGCGCTCAGGGTCGCGGCCAGCACAACCAGCGAAGCACCGGCCACCCCGGCAATGCCCTTGGACGCGAACAGCAGCACCAGCAGAATCGAAATCTGGTCGGCCACGCTCAACGGCATATTGAGGGCCTGGCCCATGAACAGAATCGCCATGGTCAGATAGATCGATGTGCCGGTAAGATTGAAACTATAGCCGGCGGGGATCACCAGCCCGACCACCGCCTTGCTACAGCCCAGGTTTTCCAGCTTCTCCAACATACGCGGCAGCACGGCCTCACTACTGGCGGTGCCAAGCGTGATGAGCAGCTCTTCCTTGAAATATCGGATCAGTTTCCAAACGCTGATGCCCCCGCCAAACCGCGCCAGCGCCCACAGCACCACGCCAACGAACACCGCGCAGGTGAGGTAGAGGCAGGCGATCAACTTGCCCAACTGCTCCAGGGTCTCGATGCCGTACTTGCCTATGGTGAAGGCCATGGCCCCGAACGCGGCCAGGGGGGCCAGTTTCATGACGAATCCGACGATGCGCAGCAGGGCGTGGCCAAGCGTCTCGATGGAATCGGTGAGCTTGCGACCTGACGCCCCCATGCCGGCCACGGCGAGGCCGAGCAGAATTGAAAACACCAGGATGTGGATCAGATCGCCGTCGGCAAACGACTGCACGATGTTGCCAGGGATCATGTTGATGATGAATTCGATCAACGAATGGGCCGGCTTGGCCTTGGTATACTGCTCCACCGCGCTGACATCGAGGCTGGCCAAATCGGCGTTGATGCCAACACCGGGCTTGAAGGTATTGGCGACGATCAGGCCGATGATCATCGCAAAGGTGGTCAGCACCTCGAACAGCACCAGGGCCTTCACACCCAACCGCCCAACCTTGGCGGCGCTGCCGACATGGGCGATGCCCACTACGATGGTGCAGAGCACGATCGGCCCGATCACCATGCGGATGGCCTTGACGAAAACGTCGCCTAGAGGTTTGAGCGCATCAGCGCTTTGCGGGAA